>NZ_VSZV01000048.1:0-1619 GCF_008919455.1 Rhizobium sp. PEPV16 | reverse complement strand
CTCGGCCGCCTCATAGATATAGTCGGGGATCGAGCGCAGGCCGGCCAGGCAGATCAGCATCACATAGGGCGTCCACATCCAGGTATCGACGATGATGATCGCCCAGGGCGCCAGTGTCACGTTGCCGAGCATCTGGATATCCGATGTCGGAATGCCTGTGACCAGCGACACGGCATAGGCGAAGAGGCCGATCTGCGGCTCGTAGAGAAAGCGCCAGAAATTGCCGACGACGGCCGGCGACAGCATCATCGGGATGAGGATGATCGTCGTCCAGAAGGCATGGCCGCGAAACTTGCGGTCGATCAGATAGGCAAGCGTAAAGCCGATCACTGTCTGCAGCACGATCGTCCAGAAAACGAAATGCGCGGTGGTCTGCATCGCCTGCCAGATATCGGGATCGTTGAGGACGCGCTGGTAATTTCCGAAGCCGACACCCAGGACCGGCGCATTCGGCCGGTTGGCGCGGTAATTGGTAAAGGAGAGATAGACCGCCCAAAGCAGCGGGAAGATGTTGATCGCTAACAACAGAGTGATGGCAGGTGCAATGAACAGCCAGGCGATCGCCCTGTCGGAGAGGCCGCGGACGCGCCGGGCGACCGAGACCGGCGTTGCCCTTGCAGTCGCGTCGGCGGCCTTCTCGACGATGGAAGAATGAGACATAGTCAAGTTTTCACCCGGTCTTTTGGGATATGGGGATCTGGCGGCCCGGCTCGTCTGCCGATCCGGGCCGCCATCCAGAGAAGGATGGCGCGTGTCAGAGTGCCACGTGTCTGCCTTCGCACTGGGTCTGGCCGGACATTAGATCTTTCCATCGTCCTTGAAGACGTCACCCCAGTCTTTTACCAACCCGTCGAGCGCTTCCTTGGCGGTGCCATTGCCGGCGACCACGTAGTTGTGGACGCGCTTCTGCATGGCCTGCAGCAGCGAGGCGTAGCTCGGCTCGGCCCAGAAGTCCTTGACGATCGCCATCGAGTCCAGGAAGGCCTGGGCATAGGGCTGGCTCTTGGCAAAGCTTGGCGCGTTGACGACGGAATTCAGGCAGGAAAAACCGCCGAGTTCCCACCACTTGGCCTGCACATCGGGCTGTGCGAACCACTTGATGTATTGCAGGGCGGCGTCGCGCTTGTCGGAATAGGAGACGACCGAGATGCCCTGGCCGCCGAGTTGGGCGAAATGGGCCTTTTCAGCCGGATTGGGGAAGAAGCCGATCCTCTCGCCGCCGACCTTCTCGTCCTTGTAGAGGCCGGGCCAGGTGAAGGCGAAGTTCATCTGCATGGCGACCTGGCCGGATTTGAAGGCGTCGGCGGATTCGACCATGTAGACGTTGGAGCTGCCGGGCGGGGTGCAGCAATCATAGAGGGATTTGTAGAATTCGAGGCCCTTGACCGCATCGGCCGAGTTGACGAAGCCTTCCATGTCATAGGGCTTCTTCGGGTTCTCGTACTGGAATCCCCAGTCGTAGAGCACGTTGGTCACGCCCATGGTGATGCCTTCGGAGCCGCGCTCGGTATAGATCGAGGCGCCATAGACGGTCTTGCCATCAATCTCGCGTTTCTGGAAGAACTCGGCGATCTGCTTCAGCTCGTCGTAGGTCTTCGGCGCGGCGAGGTCCCGTCCGT
>NZ_VSZV01000019.1:252-702 GCF_008919455.1 Rhizobium sp. PEPV16 | reverse complement strand
AGAGCTTCCAGTCGGCCTTCAACGTCGTCAAGGGTTCGGTGCCGGCTCGTACCGACGTGCCCGATACTGACTTCGACGCTTGCGGCAAGAAGGGCATCGCCGATCTGAAGGCTGCCAATGAAGGCGGCAAGCTGTTCGGCTCGCTGGCGCAAGGCTATGGCGCTCCTCCGGCGATCGCCAATGCCTATAAGGATGTCGTCTCGAAGTTCGTACACGGCCAGATCAAGACCTCCGACGAAGCCGTCAAGCAACTCGTCCAGGCGATCGACGACGCCCGCTGAGACCACTTGTGATGACAATGCTTCCCCGCGTGCTTCGCGGGGGAGCTTCAGGCTCCGCGCCGATCATACGGAATGATCATGCGCGGACAATCATGCCCGAGGCAGAGCCGATCATGCCCGATATCATGCGGGGCCGATTGCGGGAAGGAGATGACATTCCATGAGCACT
>NZ_VSZV01000019.1:153-242 GCF_008919455.1 Rhizobium sp. PEPV16 | reverse complement strand
TCATCTTCGTCTACGGCTTCATCGTCTGGACGGCCTATCTGTCGTTCACCAATTCCAAGACCTTTCCCTCCTATGCGCTGACCGGCGCG
>NZ_VSZV01000019.1:0-138 GCF_008919455.1 Rhizobium sp. PEPV16 | reverse complement strand
CGATCTTCGGCTTCCTCTATGTCGGCATCTGCCTGGCGCTCGGTCTCTTCCTCGCCATTCTGCTCGACCAGAAGATCCGCGGCGAGAGCGTGTTGCGGCCGATCTTCCTCTATCCGATGGCGCTCTCCTTCATCGTGA
>NZ_VSZV01000029.1:0-982 GCF_008919455.1 Rhizobium sp. PEPV16 | reverse complement strand
ATGACCGGGACCACGATCTGAGGTCGGCGCACCGGCAGGACGAATGTCATTTGATCATCACCGACGGGGAACTGGGTGTTTGCCCACAAGGTATTGGCGGACGGGCGCAGCCAGGTGACCTCGCTGCCATCATGCAGGAATTGCGCATATTCGACTTTCCCCGCCAGCGCATCGAAATGCAGATGGCGATAGGGCCAGTTGAAGAGGTGGATGTAGAGACGATCGCCATTCTGGGTCAGGCGGCAGTCGGCCGGAGCGGCGAAATCCGACTGGGTGCAGCCGACGATGCTGCGCTCGTGCAGTGCCATCCACTCCTCATAAGCGGCAAGGGCTGCAATCGCACGGTGGTCGAGCGTGCCGCGCGCCGTCGGGCCGACATTCATCAGCAGATTGCCGCCCATGGCAACGGTACCGACCAGCATCTGCACCAGTTGTTCCGTGCTTTTCCACGTATCCTCGTCACGGTGATAGCCCCAGGAGCCGCTGAGCGTGTGGCACGCTTCCCAGACGACGCGCCTGCCATCGCGGAGCGGCCGGGCGCGCGGCATATATTGCTCCGGCGTGACGATGTCGGGCTGCAAGCCGGCGAGATCGAGCCGATTGTTGATGATGATGTCGGGCGCAAGCTCGCGCACCAGGCGAACGAGTTTCTCGCTTTCCCAATCCTGATGGCCCTTTCCGACCAGTTCTCCGAGCTTCCACTGCGGATAGCTGAAGTCGAACCACATGATGTCGATTTGCCCGAACTCGGTCAGCAACTCGCGGACCTGCTCGCGCATGAAGGCGGCGTAACGCTGCATGTCCCGGCCTTCGTTGATTTTCAGCGCATCGGGATGATTGCGCTGCGGGTGGCGCGGATCGACCGTGAAGTCGGGATGATGCCAGTCGATCAGCGAATAGTAGAACCCGATCCTCAGGCCCTCCGCACGGAAGGCATCGACGAATGGACCCAGCAGATCCCGCCCATAAGGCGTGTTGGTCA
>NZ_VSZV01000149.1:1651-7400 GCF_008919455.1 Rhizobium sp. PEPV16 | reverse complement strand
AGGCTAGCTGTCCCTCGACCCTGATCCTGATCTCTTTCCCGTTGTCTTCGAACTCCCATGCCCAGAAGCCGCCATATGTGGGCAGGCGCTCGTTGATGCAGTTGTGGCGGACGAGGTCCTGCGGATGCTCCGGAACCCCCTTGACCTCGAAATATGAGGGTGCGCCAACGACGGCAAAAGGGAAATCAGGCCCGATGCGTGTCGAGATCATGTCTTTCGCCACCTGCTCCCCCATCCGGACGCCGCCGTCGAAGCGCTCGGTCACGATGTCAGACAGCCCGTTTTCGCGTATCAGCTCCACTTTGATGTCAGGGTTGTTCGGTAGGAAGCGCTGGAGTTTCGGCCAGATGATCCACCTTATTGCGTGGTCTGATGCCGTGATGCGGAGGTTCCCGGCCGGCTTTTCCCTGAATTCGGTGAGGGTTTCAAGTTGCGCCTCGATCTCGTCGAAATGAGGCCCCACGCCTTGGAACAACCGCTCTCCGGCGTCGGTGAGCGAAACGGCCCGCGTGGTACGGGTCAGCAGCCGGATTCCAAGCCGCGTCTCGAGCTGGCGGACAACGTGGCTGAGCGCCGATTGAGACACGCCCAGCTTCGCAGCCGCTCGCGTAAAGTTCTTCTCCCGGGCGACCGCCAGAAAAGCCAGCAGGTCATTGACGCTCTCGCGCGGCATTCACGAGCTCCTTCGGATCAAAATGGCCGTTGTACTGAATTTGCTGAGGCTGGACATTGAAATCATCGTGAACACCCGCCTGGCTCTGTTCGCGCTGGAACAAGTTGCGCCGCTGGCCATTTGTCGTCCATGAAAACAGCCCTGCCGATGTCGCTGCTCGCTCTGGCCTTCTCCGTTGGCGGTGCCGCCGCGCGGGAACTCCGACCCGAAGAAATCAATACCGCGTCGATTGCGTCCATCGGGACTGAGAAATCTGGGCCGGGAGATCCAGACCCGGCGATCGTTCGCCTTCAAGTCCTGCTCGACCGTGCAGGCTCATCTCCCGGCGTGATCGATGGCCTCTCGGGCGAAAACGTCGACAAGGCCGTGGCCGGCTTCGAGACGATGAACAATCTTCCTGTCAATGGGAGGCTCGATCCAGAGGTCGCCTCCCGCCTGGAAGGCAATGCCCCGATCGTTGAGAGCTATGTCGTCTCGGCAGAGGATGCCGCGGGTCTCGTTGACAAGATCCCTGAAGACTATGGCGAGAAGGCAAAGATGCAAAGCTTGGGATATACGAGCGTTGCCGAGAAACTGTCCGAGCGGTTCCACATGGGTATCGATCTCGTGCATGCGCTCAACCCGGCTTCGCAGTTTGCTCCTGGCGACACGGTGTGGGTGGTGAACCCGGGTCCTCCAAGGGAAGGAAAGGTCAAGAGGATCGAGGCTGACAGGAAGACGGGGCAGGTGCTCGCCTATGCCGCGGATGGATCGCTGCTTGCAGTCTATCCCGCAACGATCGGAAGCGAAGACAATCCGGCACCGTCAGGCAAGCACAAGGTCAAGGGCGTCGCGAGAATGCCGGTCTACAGATATGACCCGAAGCGCAACTTCAAGCAGGGAAAGAACGACAAGGTCCTGACGATCCCGAAAGGGCCGAACGGTCCTGTTGGCACGGTCTGGATCGACCTGACCGAGCCGACCTATGGGATACACGGGACACCGGAGCCGAAGCTCATCGACAAGGTGGGATCGCATGGCTGCGTGCGGCTGACGAATTGGGATGCCGAAGAGCTGGCCGACATGGTCAAGCCCGGTGTGCTGGTGGACTTCGTCAGTCGAAGTTCAGCCACGCCGAAGTGAAGGGGAATGCATTGAAAAACCCACTCTTCTCTGCTTGTTACTGACGACCTTCGTCAGCGCCTGCGCATAGGCCGTGCCGCCTGCATGATCAGTTCGCTTGAGGCTTGTAGGCGACATCTTTCCGAACGGAAGCGACTCCCTTTACCGCGCGAAGCGCATCGAGCGCGTCAGGATTGACAGTACCGTTGACAATCATGAAGCGCTCGTGGCTTTGCACCTGTTCGAGGCCTTGCGACTTCAAGTCGCCGACGACCTCTCCCAAACTGCGGGCCTCGTTTTTGTCGATCCGAATGGTAACTTCAATCTTATCGGTCGTCATAGCTCGCCGCATCCTCTTGCCTGGAGCAGACCCTTGCCAACATCCCTAGCAGGGGAAGATAGAGGCTTTGTTAGCTGAATCAAGCGCGCCCACAGCGCCCATCCGCGAAACTTCGGATCAGACTGAGCAATAAGAGCGGCAACGCCGGCAACATGTGGGGTCGCCATGCTGGTGCCATTCCATCGGTCATACTTGTCATCGGGCAAGCTCGAAAATATGTCGACGCCAGGAGCGGCAATGTCCACTTCCTGACCAGGATTCAAACCGCCGCATGAGAACGACGCCGGCGCGAAGGAGCGATCCACGGCGCCAACTCCCAGGATCGTGGACGCGTTCGCCGGAGAACCAACCGGCTCAATCTGTTGAGGACGAGAACTTTCGTTCCCGGCGGCGGCAATGACTAAAGTTCCCGCGTCTAAACATACCTGCCCAATTTGCTCGTAGTCGTCACTCGGCGCATCTCCAATTTGCGCTGCAGCGCCTAGCGACATTGAAATAACATGGCAGCCTTCATCCAGCGCCCATTCCATGCCGGCAATGATCGACCGGTCAGTACCGAAGCCGTCGTCGCCCAGCACCTTTCCAGCGTAGATTTCCGCCTCATAGGCGATGCCGTAACGTGGGCCGCTGGTCGGTCGCAATGGACCGCATGCCGTACCGATGCAATGCGTTCCGTGACCGTGAACATCGCCTTCGGAACTACGTGTTGCAAAGAGCTTCTTGGTGACTGAACGGCCGACAAAATCCTGATGAGTTTCGTCAAATCCGGTATCCAGTACCGCAACCTTGATGCCGGCCCCGCTCAGCTCACTTTCGATAGCCCTGACAGCTTGCAGTCCCCAAGTGTTGCTGGTTTCGTCAAAGGCTGCCCGGGCGACATGCCCCTCTGCCCCCTTCCTGCCCAATAAGCGATCGACCAGTTCGTTCACGGCGTCACGATAGCCGAGCAGGTAGTCACGGTCCAAAGGGGTTGCAACGCCGCCCACCGTTGTCTGTGCAAGGTCCAGCCGCTTCGCCAGTGGCCCGCCGAGGGCGCGATAGGATCGCTCCGGCCGAGCAGCGCTGATGACCTTCTGTTGCATGGCATTTTGCAACATGGGCTTCAGTCTCTCGCCGTCCCGGCGCACAATTGCGATTCCGAAACGTTCGAAGTACTGAACATCAGCGCCGTCGAAATCATTTGGCACCGCCACGGCGCTGCGAAAATCTTTGGACGAGGCGACACGGAAGCCGCCTTTTTCGAGTTGCTGTACACCCTCGTTCCTTGCTTTGGGTGTAAATCGCACCACCATGCCAAGACCCGATGTGCCGTCGCCCGATGCGTTGACCCTGCCTCGTGTTGATTTCGCCATGATATCAACTCTCCCCCATGATTCACGGTTTCAAAGCAATACAAAAGCCGCAAGATTGACGCGCGGCATACCCGTTAATCGAGCCGACACTCGCGTTCGGGATAGCGGCGGCGCTACAGGTAGATCGATGCGGATTGACCAGATGTTTATTTCCGCTGACTTGCCGCGAGAACACAAAGCTTTGCCAACCGAAAATTGGAGCGTTCGGCAAGCAAGCATAATAAATTGTACCTTGTAGGTCGATTTCGGGATGTACTTCCCCTGGCCGAAATCTCGGCGGCAAATATACATCTTATTGTTGAGTTAGCAAATGAAAATTCTAGCGGTCGTTCGCCGGCGTTTCATTGCTTTTCAGGTAGCCTATACTTCTACATCTCCTCCCCATTGTATTTCCTCGCTATTTTTGTGCCTGAGGTGGCTCTGTCCGATTATCGATACTGCCTTGCAATAACGGACTTGCGGCGAAAAGCGCCAGCGATACCGGCAATGGCACCTCTTACAACGAGGCGCCAACCGCGGGGCAGGGAATACGATGCGCAAAAAACGAGTGCGCTGAAACCGCACAGACATCGACTGAGCTTTACCGGTAATTTACCAACTTTAAGATGAATAATAGCCCAATATGATTAGTTGACTTCGCGTTCTAGGTGTATGAATTATCCCGCGGGCTGGAAAACGGAGGGTGTTGCCAATGGCAATCGTTTTTCAATCGCACGGGGGTGCGGAGAAAGAGCGCGCAGTTCCAGGGCCGAGCGTTCGGGCCGGGCGGCCAGCGACGGGTGACGTCGCGGTCGATGAAGAAGCTGACTTCGGATATTTCGTACCGCCATTAGATGCGCCAGAGAATTACCTTCCCAACACGGCGGAAACGCTTGGGGAGCTCGATGAGCTCGGCGAAATGATGATCGATGTTGTCGCGACGCCGACGAGCGAGGATCCGACGGAAGATTCCACGCTCCCGCCTGTCTTCACATATTGGGGACAATTCCTGGATCACGAGCTGACGGCCCGAACTGATCGCGAAGGAGCGATCTCGAGCATGGTCAACGCACACCCGCCTGTCGCCTCGTCGACAGTGGAGAGCCAGTTCAGAAATGCTCGCTCGCCCCGTTTCGATCTGGATAGTGTCTACGGCGGATCTGCCGTCGGCGAGGGGATAGATGCGGATGTTGTCAAAGTGATCTCCGGCCTTCGCCACCCCACGCTGACAAACAAAATGCGTGTCGGGACAGCCGTCGATCCGGGGCCACTTCCCGACAACCTCGACGAACATCGCGACCTCCCTCGCTACGGCCAGGTCCAGTCGTCTGTCCGGGAGGCGGCTTTACGTCTGGCTCAGGCCGCGATGACTCCCGAGGCGTTTCAGAAATTCTCTGATACCTTGCCCCAGCGGGCGATAATCGGGGACAATCGCAACGATGAAAATCTCGTCGTCGCGCAGTTCCATCTGAGCTTTCTCCGGTTCCATAACAAGGCCGTCGACTATCTTGCATCGCATGACACGGGCTGGATCGCCGATTTCAGCTCGGCGCAGGCTCTGACAAGACTTCATTACCAATGGTTGATTGTCGAAGGATATCTCAAGGGCGTTTGCGATCCGGTTGTGGTGGACCGCGTCGTCAACGATCGGGCATCTCATTTCTTCAAATTCAGAGCCGAGTTCGATGCCCGGAGGCAGAATACCCGGCTCGGCAATGCTCTGCCGTTGGAGTTCTCCACCGCAGCCTATCGGTTCGGTCATTCCATGGTCAGAACCTTCTATGACTACAACAAGAACTTTGGGCGGCCGGGCACAGGTTTTCTACCGCGCGCCACCTTGAGGTTGCTTTTCGAATTCACCGGCGGCGGCGGCAGGCTGGATGACGCGAAGAAGCTGCCCAAGAACTGGATAATCGACTGGACGCGCTTTACGGGAGCCGATCCCCATGATGCGAGCGATGGGGAGCCGGCCCGTCTTGCCAGGAGGATCGATACGGAACTTGCTCCGCCATTGCATACGCTGTTCAAGGAGGGGGAGGACCAGGCCGACCAACAGCTTAAGGAGTTGTTCAAGAACCTGGCAAGGCGCAACCTTCGTCGGGGCTACAATCTCAGGCTCCCGACGGGTCAGGCTTTACACAAGCATCTCAAGCAAACTGGCGCGGTGCAGTCCTCGCCGATCCAAGATGTCTCAGCATTGTTCGCCGCGAAGCCCGATCTGAAGAACTTCCTCGCCGGCACTGCATCGCGTTTCCACGAACGTACACCGCTCTGGTTTTACATTCTGGCCGAAGCCGAGGCTGC
>NZ_VSZV01000149.1:0-1596 GCF_008919455.1 Rhizobium sp. PEPV16 | reverse complement strand
CCCCCAGTCAGAGCCCTCTCAAGATGCCAGACAACACGCCGATCGACTCGATCGCCAAGTGGATGCGGTTCGCGGCGGTCATGCAGTAAGTGCTCGCAAGACTATTTTGCCTCGCCGCACCGCGGCGAGGCAAGCCGCCCTATCATCGGGGTTCACCAAGCCTTGGCTTCGAAAGCGGGGGCGAAATCACCCAGCGATTTTGCCTTGAGGATGGTGGCCTCGATATCCTGCTCCACGATGGCTTCCAGATCGGCGAAGCTGTCGATGACATAGTAGATCGGCTGGAGGATATCGATCCGGTAGGGCGTTCTCAGCACGCTCAGCAGATCGAACGGCCGGAATTCGCACGCCTTCCCTTCCATTGCCGCCTTCGCTTCGCTGGGCGATGAGACGATGCCCGCGCCGAAGCAACGGCGGCCTTGCGGCGTATTGATCAGGCCGAATTCGACGGTGAACCAGAAGATCCGGAACAGGTGCCATGAATAGCCCTTGCCGAGACGGACGGCCGTTTCGCCGAAATGCCGGACGAAATTGGCATAGCTCTGGTTGGTGAGCATGGGGCAATGGCCGAAAACCTCGTGGAACAGGTCCGGTTCCTCGATATAGTCGATATGCTCGCGACGGCGCAGGAAGGTTGCGAGCGGGAATTTGCCTTGCGACAGAAGCTCATAAAAGCGCGAGGGCGGAATGAGCGCCGGCACGCCTTCGACGCCAAAGCCGGTGGTCTCGTTCAGGCGTTTGTTGACGTCGAGAAGCTGAGGCACCTTATCGGGCTTCAGCCCCAGCATTTTGACGCCGTCCAGATATTCGCGGCAGGCGGTATCGGCCAGCAGCTTCATCTGACGCCGGTAGAGTTCGCCCCAGATCGCATCTTCATCCGGAGTGTAGTCATACAAACCGTCCGGGCTGGACAGTTTGGCGGTGTAGCTGCTTTCCTTGGTCATAGGCTGATCCTCCCAGGCACGGCGCTATTCCTGCCATTATGACCCGGGTTTGGAGGATTTTCTTTTCTTTCATGCTGGTTATCGCCATAATGGTGGCAAATATTCCCGAATGAGATGCGGAAATGAAAGAAACTGGGAATTTCCGCCGCAAGCTTCTGCAACTCGTCCAGGCCGACGGCAGCCTGTCGCTGGCCGACCTGGCGGAAAAGGCCGGCATGTCGCAGAGCTCGGCCTGGCGGAAGATCCAGGAGTTGGAAGCCGACGGCGTCATCCGCAAGCGTGTGACATTGCTCGATCCTGGCAAACTCGATCTCAAGCTCTGCGTCATCGCGCATGTCACGCTGGAGGATCACCACGAAGAGGCGGTCGCGTCGTTCGCTGCGGTGGTGCTGGAACGGCCGGAGATCATGGAGTGCTACGCCCTGTCAGGCGCCTTCGATTACATGCTGAAGATCCGGGCAAGCGACGTGGAAAGCTATGAAGCCTTCATGACCCGCTATCTCATGCGCAACCCGCATGTGCGCACGGTGGTTTCGAGCTTCGTGCTGCGCGAGCTGAAATTCTCGACCGAACTGCCGATCTAGATATGACTGCGCAGGGCGATGCCGTAGACATCAGTGACCCGGCATCAGCACCGGAAAACCTTCGAATG
>NZ_VSZV01000275.1:21951-22087 GCF_008919455.1 Rhizobium sp. PEPV16 | reverse complement strand
CACCGGCTACTTCTACATCCCGGGCACCGAAACCTGCCTCAAGATCGAAGGCTACATCCGTTTCCAGGTCAACGTTGGCGAAGATATCGGCGGCGACTCCGACTGGGACGCATTTACCCGCGGTCAGGTTCAGTTC
>NZ_VSZV01000275.1:21462-21941 GCF_008919455.1 Rhizobium sp. PEPV16 | reverse complement strand
ACAGCTGGTGGGACGATGGTCTCTCCGGTGAAACCGACGACATCGGTTCGGTCGTAACGCTGCACAACTCCATCCGTTATCAGTATGAAAGCGGCACCTTCTACGCTGGCCTCAGCGTCGACGAACTGGAAGATGGCGTTTACAAGCTCGGTGAAGAAGCCAACAACGTTGGCGTTGCCTTCGGCGTTGGCGGCACTGCCGGTGCGTTCAGCTACCAGATCACCGGTGGCTATGACGTCGACAACGAAGACGGTGCTGTCCGTGCAATGGGTACTGTCGAAATCGGTCCTGGTACGCTCGGCCTCGCCGGCGTATACTCCACCGGCCCGAACTCCTACTACTCTTCGGCTGAATGGGCTGTTGCTGCCGAATACGCTATCAAGGCAACCGACAAGCTGAAGATCACCCCGGCCGTCCAGTACTACGGCAACTACTTCGGCGGCGGCACTGTCGTTCCGGATGACTTCGACGGTCTCGGC
>NZ_VSZV01000275.1:0-21452 GCF_008919455.1 Rhizobium sp. PEPV16 | reverse complement strand
TGCCTGGAAGGTCGGTCTGACGGTTGATTACCAGATCGTCGACAACTTCTACGCTAAGGCTACCGTATCGTATCTCGATCCGGATGATGGCGACGACTCCACTTCGGGCTTCTTCCGCCTGCAGCGTTCGTTCTAATCCACTTGGTGGATGCTCCCGGTCTTCGGACCGGGGGCACTACAATCAGTTTCTGATCCGAGTGACCTCCGATCAGCTACGGGGACGGGTTCGGTCTTCCCTGCCGGACCGTCCTTGCAGTGTTTTTGTGTGCAGTCTCCAAGGCAGTCGATCACGATGCCTTCAGATGAGCCGAACCGGTGCGGTGCGTATTGCACGTCGGTATCCTGCCAGCCTCGTTTCTTGAGGCCCCCCGTGCTGATCGATTTCTTGGTCGAAAAGTCCAGTCAGCATTGATTTAGTTATTCGAGCCGGCATCCCGCCTCATCTCAACCGTGCCAACAGCTTTTCGCCGGCCAGCTCCCTGACGGCGTCCTTGCCGATCCAGCGGGTGGTTTTGTCAGGACTTTCCGCCAGGGCCTTTGCGAGCGCCAGGGCCGGCGCATGGCAGGCGAGATTGCGCTTGCCGATGCTGCGCAGCGCCCAATTCACCGCCTTGCGCACGAAGTTTCGCGGGTCGCCGGCATGGGCCTCGATCAGCGGCAACCAAGGGAGGATGGTCGCATCAGGTTCCTTCTTCAAGTGGACCGCGGCACCGGCAATCATGGCGAAGGCAGTGCGCCTGATAAATTCACGCTCGTCGGCGGCGAAGTCTGAGATGAGTTCATCCAGCCCGGCCTCGACGAAGAGATCGGCGGCGCAATCGACGATCTCCCAGGAGTTGAAATCATCGGCCCAATGTCGGGCTTCCTCCGTCGTCAACCGCTTCGGCTCGGCTGTATAGAGGGCGAGCAGGCGGGCTTCGCGGATATCGCTTCGCCAGAGCTGTATTGCCCTGAGGTGATCCTTCTTCGCCAGTCTGGCGACCGCCCTTATATCGGGATTGGAGATGCCGAGGGCGCCGCCGGTGACGATGCCGAAGCGCGCCATGCCGGCGACATTCTGCTCTGAACGCAGCGTTTCGAGATGCGCGATCAGTTCGGCCGCATCGGAGGAGGGGCCGATCATTTTTCGAGGCGGGCGAGCAGCGAGGATGTGTCCCAGCGATTGCCGCCCATTGCCTGCACGTCGCCATAGAACTGGTCGACGACCGCGGTGACCGGCAGCTTGGCGCCGTTGCGGCGGGCTTCGGTGAGCACGATGCCGAGATCCTTGCGCATCCAGTCGACCGCGAAGCCGAAGTCGTATTTGCCTGCGTTCATGGTTTTGTGGCGGTTTTCCATCTGCCAGGAACCGGCCGCACCCTTGGAAATCACCTCGACGACCTTTTCAATATCGAGGCCGGCGCGCTTGCCGAAATGCAGCGCTTCGGCAAGTCCCTGGACGAGGCCGGCGATGCAGATCTGGTTGACCATCTTGGTCAGCTGGCCGGAGCCTGCCGGCCCCATCAGGCCAACCATGCGGGCGTAGGCGTCGATGACAGGCCTGGCACGTTCGAAGACGGCCTCGTCGCCGCCGCACATGACGGTCAGGATACCGTTTTCGGCGCCGGCCTGACCGCCGGAGACGGGAGCGTCGATGAAGTCGACGCCTTTTTCCTTGGCCGCGGCATAAAGTTCGCGGGCGACTTCAGCGCTGGCGGTGGTGTTGTCGATCAGCACCGAACCGGGCTTCATGCCGTGTAAAGCGCCGCTCTCGCCTAATGTCACCGAGCGGAGATCTTCGTCATTGCCGACGCAGACGAAGACGAAATCGGCACCGGCGGCGGCCTCGGCCGGGGTGGGGGCGGCGTGGCCTGAAAATTTCTCGGCCCAGGCGGCGGCTTTTGCCGGCGTGCGGTTATAGACGGTGACATCGTGGCCGCCTTTCGTCTTCAAATGCCCCGCCATAGGGAAACCCATGACGCCGAGACCGATGAACGCGACTTTTGCCATATGTCCTATCCTTTTCCTGAAGTGCAGGCCCGAGGATTAACCGAAACGGCGGGAGCAGAAAAGCCCGTGAAGACGGACTTCCCTCCGATTGACGCATATGAGACTGGTTACCGTTCGGCTGAGCCCTAGATTGGAGGGAAGGCATTTATGTTCCGGGGGTGACATGACCGAAATTCCGACGATCAAGCCGCGGCGCAAAGGCCGTAGCGGAATGCAGGCGATGCTTATTCCATCGCAGCAGATGGTCGCAGAGCAGATTCGATCGGCACCGGAAGGTGTCCTCACCGAAGTAGGCACTCTCCGCCGCCGTCTCGCCGCTCAATACGGGGCGGACGCCTGTTGTCCGGTGACCGTGCAGCGGCATTTGCGTGCGATCGCCGAGTTGTCATTCGGCGCGCTGGAGAAGGGCGAGCCGGTTTCGACGGTTACGCCCTATTGGCGCATGGTCGATCCCGCAAGCCTGCTTGCGAAGCGTCTTGCCGGCGGCCCCACCTTCATCCGTGAGCGCCTGGCCGCCGAAGGTCGGGAGTGAGCCGGGATAATAGGCAGCATAAGGGCGCGCGAAAAAATTCCGCTTAAGGGCGATTTCCGGGCCGCAAAATTTCAGCAAAGGCGGAATCTTGCAAATAAAATTGTCGATATAAATTATAGATTTCATCATCATGGCATTTATCACTGACAGGGTCGACCAGCGGAACAGGCCCGGCACCATCAAAAAAGGGGAAAATCATGATTTCACGTCGACAAACGCTCGGGCTTTTCGCAGCCGCTGCGGCCACGGCAATCCTGCCGGCTGTCCGGCCGGTACGCGCTGCGGCCAGCGAATTCCGTATCGGCTGGCAGAAGAACGGCGTGCTGGCGCTCGCCAAACGCCGCGGCGCGCTTGAGAAGCGGCTTGCCGACCGCGGCATTGCGGTCAGCTGGTCAGAATTCACCTCCGGCCCGCCGCTTCTCGAAGCGCTGGGCGCCGGCGCTCTCGATTTCGGTGCGACCGGCGATGTGCCGCCGCTCTTTGCTCAGGCGGCCGGCGGGCAGCTCTATTATGTCGGTCTCTACCGCGGCAGCCCGTCAGCCTCGGCCATCGTCGTGCGCAAGGATTCGCCCATCAAGACGCTCGAAGACCTCAAGGGTAAAAAGGTCGCCTTCAAGCGCGGCTCCAGCGCTCACAATGTGACCGTCAAGATTCTGCGCAAGGGGGGCCTGAATCCCGAAGATGTCGAGCAGCTCGATCTCTCGCCACCGGATGCCGCCGCGGCGTTCAAGAACGGCAGCATCGACGCCTGGTCGATCTGGGATCCTTATCTGGCGATCGTCGAAGCCGATCCGGAGACACGTATCCTGACGACTGCCGAAGGCATCGTCGACTCCTACAGTTTCTTCCTCGCCAACCGCGATTTCACCGATGCCAACGGGCAGGTGGTCGTCGATGTGATCGATGAGCTTGCCAAGGTCGGCAGGTCGGCCCAGAGCAATCTCGACGAGACGGTGAAGGAACTTTCCGAGATCACCGGTGTGCCGGTTGAGGTGACACGCGTGACATTGACGCGAAAGGGTGCCGATCTCGGCAGCGTCTCGACCATCACCGATGCCGCCGCCGCCTATCAGCAGGCGCTCGCCGACGAGTTCCACGGGCTCGGCATCCTGCCGAAGAAGCTTACGACCGGCGATATCGTCTGGCGTCCCAAGGCAAGCTGATTTTCCGGCCGGGCCAAGATTTCCGCGAGGCGGCATGGAGAGGGCCTCCATGCCGCCGAACCGGAAAAATATTCCCCAAAACGGATTAGAATAGCAAATTGATATTGTCGATCTAATTGATGGTCTATGTCACTATCCTCACGATCGAGCGGACAGCGAAAGGGCATCTGGCTGCTGCCATCCGATCGACAGGGATATTTCAGATGCTCGCACATAGACAGACAGCCGGCCTTCTTGCCGCCTCCGCCGCCACTACGATCCTCCCAAGCATCTGTGCGGCGGCGCTATGCCAGGCAGACAGAGAGCCATCTCGACCACGCGAGTTGATTTTCGAATTCCGCAGCTAAAGGACCGTCTTCCAATGACCACCATCTCCCATACTGGCCAATCCGAGCCCATCAATTTCCTCTGGTTCATCCCGACATCGGGGGACGGCACCTATCTCGGCTCCTCCGATCTTAACCGCGCGCCCGAGATCGGCTATCTCACGCAGATCGCCCAGGCCGTCGACCGGCTCGGCTATTCCGGCGTGCTGTTGCCGACCGGGGTTGCCTGCGAAGAATCCTTCGTGACGGCGGCAGCCCTTGCCGCCAAGACCGAGAAGCTGCAGTTCCTGGTGGCGATCCGCCCGGGCACGGCGTCTCCGGCCTATTACGCGCGTCTGGCGACGACGCTCGACCGAATCTCCAACGGCCGCCTGCTGCTCAACATCGTCGTCGGCGGCAGTCCGGCGGAGCTTGCCGGCGACGGCATCCATCTTGAGCATGACGAGCGCTACGCCCATGCCGAGGAGTTCTTCACCGTTTTCGAGGAGCTGCTGGAAAAGGGAACGGCAAGCTTCGACGGCAAATACATCAAGGCAACCAATGCGCGCCTCGGCTTTCCCTCGGTGCAAAACCCGCGTCCGCCGCTCTATTTCGGCGGCTCGTCGGATGCCGGCATCGATTTCTCCGTCGGCCGTGTCGACAAGTATCTGACCTGGGGCGAACCGCCGGCACAGGTTGCCGAGAAGATTACCAAGGTGCGCAAGGCCGCCGGCGAGCGCGGCCGCGAGGTGAGCTTCGGCATCCGTCTGCACTTCATCGTGCGCGAAACCGACGAGGAGGCGTGGGAGGCGGCCGAGCGGCTGATCCGCCATCTCGACGACGACACGATCCGCGAGGCGCAGGAGCGCTTCGTTCATGAGTCCGACTCGGTCGGCCAGAAGCGCATGGCTGCCCTTCACGGCGGTCGGCGCGACAAGCTCGAAGTCTCGCCGAACCTCTGGGCCGGCGTCGGCCTGGTGCGTGCCGGTGCAGGCACGGCGCTGGTCGGCTCGCCGAAGACGGTGGCCGCGCGCCTTCGCGAGTATCAGGAGATCGGCATCGATACGGTGATCGGCTCCGGTTATCCGCATCTCGAAGAGGCCTATCGCGTCGCCGAACTGCTTTTCCCCGAACTCGGCATCACCCGAGAGCAGCAGCGCCTGGGCTTCAACAACGAGTTCGGGCGCAAGCAGGTCTTCGCAGGCGGAAGCCACGGCGGCAATCTGAAAGTCGTCTCCGGCTCCTGATCTCGAACGAAGACGCCGAGCGTGACACCGCCGCAAGCCGCTTGGGGCTTGCGGCATCCTGCTCCCGATAAGCGCGAGGACAATCCCATGTCGACTTTCGATACTCCGTTCGTACGGTCGGTCGCTTCCGAAAAGGCCGGGAAGGCGGGTTTGCGCCTGCCGCTGCCCGGCCTGGAGAAGCTGACGCCCTATCTGGTGCCGGTGGCGATCGTGGCGTTCTGGCAGCTTGCCTCCTCGGCCGGCTGGATCTCATCGCGCATCATGCCGTCGCCGGCCGATGTCGGCCTTGCCTTTTGGTCGACGATGGTTTCCGGCCAGTTGCCGAATGACGTGCTGGTGAGCGCCGGCCGCGCCTTTGCCGGTCTTCTCGTCGGTGGCTCGATCGGCTTCCTGCTCGGTATCGCCAATGGCGTATCGCGCATCTCCGAACAGCTGACGGATACGACTCTGCAGATGCTGCGCACCATTCCGCATCTGGCGATGATCCCGCTTGTCATCCTATGGTTCGGGATCGGCGAGGAATCGAAGCTGTTTCTCACGTCGCTCGGCGTGCTCTTCCCGGCTTATCTCAACACCTATCACGGCGTGCGCAATGTCGATCGCGATCTGATCGAGATGGGCAAGGTCTATGGCATGGGCAACTGGACGCTTTTTCGCAAGGTGATCTTTCCAGGTGCGCTGCCGTCGATCTTCGTCGGCCTCAGATATGCGCTCGGCATCATGTGGCTGACACTGATCGTATCGGAATCGATTGCCGCATCGTCTGGCATCGGCCACATGGCCAACAACGCCCGCGAATTCATGATGACTGACGTCGTCGTGCTCGCCCTCGTCATTTATGCCGTGCTCGGCAAGCTTGCCGATGTCATCGCCCGGGTGCTGGAGAGGTGGCTGCTCGCCTGGAACCCGGTCTATCAGAAATAGGAGAGACGCCATGACATCGATCGCAGATGAGCGTTTTCACGCCGTCGCCGAAGAGCCAGCTTACGTGCGCGAAAACGCGCCGGCAGTCGGCCGTAGTGCGCCCGCGGCGATCAGCCTGACGGGGCTTGAAAAGAGTTTTGGGGCCAACCGCGTGCTGCGCGGCATCAACCTGCATATTCCGGGCGGCCAGTTCGTCGCCGTTATCGGCAAGAGCGGCTGCGGCAAGAGCACGCTGCTGCGCATCCTGATGGGCCTCGACGAGCCGACTGCCGGTGAGCTGCATTTCGAGGATGCCGACGGCGCGCAGGCGAGCCCGAACGCGCGCATCGTCTTTCAGGAGCCGCGGCTGCTGCCCTGGCTCAGTGTCGCAGACAATGTCGTCGTCGGGCTCGGCGACGGCGTCGACAGCCGGGCGGCGGCGAAGGCGGCCGATGCCGTGCTTGCCGAAGTCCAGCTTGGCGAAAAGACCGGGGAATGGCCGGCGCGGCTTTCCGGCGGGCAACGGCAGCGCGTGGCGCTGGCGCGGGCGCTGGTCAGCCGGCCAGGCGTGCTGGCGCTCGACGAACCGCTCGGTGCCCTCGATGCGCTGACGCGGATCAGCATGCAGGAACTCATCAACCGTGTCTGGCGCGAACTCGGTTTCACCGCCGTGCTCGTCACCCATGATGTCAGCGAGGCGGTGCATCTCGCCGATCGGGTCATCGTGCTCGACGAGGGGCGGATCGCTCTCGATCTTCCCATTCCCTATCCGCGTCCGCGCCGGCATGGCCATCCTGGCCTCGCCGAGCTGGAAGGCCGGCTGCTTGCCGCGATTCTCGGCACCGACGGCGGCCATTGATCCAGGTCTATTCGCGACGCTGCATGACCTCGGCATAGGCGAGGCGTGTCCGCCCGAGCATGCATGCGCAATGGCGAAAATGTATAGCCTCTTGGATATGTGAAATTCACCCCACCTCTGCCAAGCGCGTTGCCATTCGTACTAAATGCAGCAGTAACTATTTTTCAAGTTGCTTTACGTTCAGCTTGACTCATTCATGCCTCCATGGCTATACGTCGATCCATAGTCAACGAGATATGGATTGTAGATGTCGGAAACCCAAGACGTGCTCTTCAGAACGCTCGCCGATCCGACCCGGAGGGCTCTTTTCGAACGGCTGTGCCGCGAAGGGGAGAAGACGGTCGGGGCCCTGACGGCTCGGGCCGGGGTCTCGCAACCGGTCGTCTCGAAACATCTCGGAATCTTGAAGCAGGCCGGATTGGTGCGTGATCGCCATGAAGGTCGCCAGACCCACTATAGCGCCCAGCTCGGTGCGCTGGCACCGCTGGTCGACTGGACACGTGAGATGGCGGGCTTTTGGCAAAATCGGTTCGACCAGCTGGAAGATCTATTGAAAAGGATGGACCAATGACCGAAATTTCAAACGAAACCCGTTCCGTCATCGTCGAACGAGAGATCCCTTTTCCGGCGGAAAAGATCTGGCGCGCGCTCACACAGCCGCATCTGATCGCGGACTGGCTGATGAAGAACGACTTCGTGCCGATCGTAGATCACCGTTTCAAGCTGAGCGCGGATTGGGGCTCCGTCGATTGCCAGGTCCTGGAAGTCGAGCCGAACAAGACCCTGTCTTACACCTGGGCTGCCTATGATCTCGAAAGTGTCGTCACCTGGACTCTCACGCCCACGGGCGCGGGCACGCAGCTGCGCATGGAGCAGTCGGGCTTCCGGCCGGATCAGCGGCAGGCTTACGGGGGCGCCAAAAGCGGTTGGCAGCAGTTCTTCGCAAAGCTGGAGCAGGTGCTGACGCGCATCGAGTGAGACCGCTGCCAAAACGGATCACGCCATCCGCTTCGCTTGTTTTCGCAGGAGGTTCCCTTGAATTGGAACATTTGGTCTCGGCAGATCCACCGTTGGCTGTCCACTGCCTTTACGCTGGCCGTCATAATTAATATCATCGCGATGGTGCAAGAGAAATCGTCCGTCTGGGTGGGCCTCATGGCGCTGCTGCCGCTGACCTTGCTGCTACTCACCGGTCTCTACTTGTTCGCGCTGCCATATGCCACCAGGTGGCGCGGCGCAGGACGCAGCGGAGGGTAGGAGTGAAGGCAATGTCCGGCAAGCCATCCAAGACCGCGGCAAAGGTCACGAAGAAGACAGTCGCCAAGCCTGATACCGCGGAGCCGGTCCTTCTCTCGGGCGGCAACCCTCAGATCGCCAAGGGTTACGGTGACGCTCCCGTGCAAGCCTACATCGCCGCCATGCCCGGCTGGAAAAGCGACGTCGGGCATCGCCTCGATGCGCTCATCACGCGCACGGTGCCCGGGGTGTATAAGGCCGTGAAATGGAACTCGCCCCTCTACGGCATCGAAGGGCAGGGCTGGTTCCTCGGTGTCCATTGCTTCGCGAAATATATCAAGGTTGCTTTCTTCCGCGGCACGTCGCTCAGCCCCATCCCGCCCGGCGAGTCCAAACAAAAGGACGTGCGTTACTTCCACATCCATGAAGAAGACCAACTCGACGAAGCTCAGCTGGCCGCCTGGGTCGAACAGGCCAGCCAATTGCCTGGCGAACGAATGTGAACGGACGCCAAGGCATCAGGCACTTAAGGGATGGAGGGGAGATATCGATGAAGAAAGCCACGGCAACCGCGAAAAAGAGCGGCTCCAGCGAAGAGAAGGACGGAGACTCTCCTTCTCGTTTGATCGACTCGAGAATTGAGGAGTTGAGCGACTGGCGCGGCGAGATGCTCGCTCGGGTCCGAACTCTCATCAGGCAGGCCGAGCCCGACGTGGTCGAGGAATGGAAGTGGAGAGGCGTTCCGGTGTGGGAGCGCGCCGGGATCATCTGCACTGGCGAGATCTACAAAAGCGTGGTGAAACTGACCTTCGCCAAGGGCGCCTCGCTGGAGGACCCTTCAGGCCTTTTCAACTCCAGCCTTGACGGCAACACCAGGCGCGCCATCGATTTCCATGAGGGCGACGAGATCGACGAGGAGGCGTTGAAGGCGCTCATTCGCGGTGCTGTCGCACTCAACACCTCAAAGCGGGCTGCGGTTCGTCCTGCCGGCTCGGGGAAAAAATCAAGCAGCGCTTGAGGCTTGGCTCATTTCGCCCGAAACGCGTCGCGTCAAACTTGATTCATGCGAGGCGATTTGGTTTTGCGTGACATGCGATCAGTGGATCGGGCTTTCCTCGCGCTCGAGGAAGAGTTCCAGATTGTCGAGGCCGATCTCGGTGCCCTGGAGGCGGGCGCCGTTGTCGGCGTAGCCGTCGAGGAAGACCACCTGTTCGGTGAAGAACAATTTCGTGCCGCCGGGTGCGGCTTCGAAGGCAACGGTTGTGAGCGACGCGGAGATGCGGCTTTCCCCAAGCTTCATCTCATAGGCATAGATGATGCGGGCATCGGGCACGATATCGATGTAATGGGCGTCATAGGCGTGCAGGAGGCCGTCAGTATCGGCGACGTAGTTCCTTTCCGCGCCGCCGGGGCGGAAATCGAGCCCGTAGTCCAGCGGCACCCACTCGCCATGGCAGGCGAACCATTGCCGTTTGGATTCCGGTGTTGACCAGGCGCGGAAGGCGCGGGAAATCGGCGCTTTGAGGTGGCGTTCGATGACGAGAGTGGCGTGTTCGGCGGATCGTGTCGTCATTCGGGGAGGGTCTCCGTTTCATTGGCGAGAAAGTGGTCCAGCCTGTCGAAAGTGGTCGTCCATTGGATCTTCCGCTGTTCCACCCAGCGCTCGACGGCGACAAGCGCGTCCTGCTGCAAGCGGTAGGTTCGCACCCGGCCGGATTTTTCGGAGAAAACGAGGCCGCTTTCCTCCAGCACCTGCAGATGTTTCATCACCGTCGGCAGGGCAACCGCGAGCGGCGCGGCCAGTTCGGTGACGGAGGCCGGGCCGCGGCCGAGACGATCGATCATGCCGCGGCGGCTGCGGTCGGAAAGCGCGTGAAACATGCGGTCGAGATCTGCCTGGCTTTCCATCATCCCGCCGCATCCCGGAAGCGGGCCGGCAGCCTGTCTTTGTAGGGATAGAACTTAAAGTAGGGGCGGGCCTCTTCCAGCGCCCGTGCAAAGGACGGGCGCGCCTGCAGTCGCTCGTAGTAGCCGCGAAGGTTCGGCTGTTCCGATGAAAACGGAACCAGAGTCTCGGCATAGAAGAGGGCGGGGGCGGCGGCGCAATCGGCCATGGTGAAGCCGTCGCCTGATATCCATTGCTTGTCGGCGAGCTGCTTTTCGATCATCGCGTAGGCGGTCGCGAGTGTCGCCTTGGCGGCTGCCACCTCCATTTCATCTGCCATGCCCTCGGTGCGCCGACGATTGCTGACGATGGTCTGCATCGGCGCCTGGACATAGTGGTCGAAAAAGCGGTCCCAGAGGCGAACCTGTAGCGTCCGGTCGACCTCCGGCGGCAGCAGGCGAAGGGGGCCGGGATAATATTGCTCGAGATATTCGATGATGATCGACGTCTCTGGAATGGTGCTGTCGCGCGCCTCGTCGCGGAGCAGCGGCATCTTGCCGATCGGCCAGAAGCGGAACAGATCGGCGCGCGAGCTTTCGTCGGAAAGATCGACTATACGATTTTCGAAGGGGGTACCGTTTTCATAAAGCGCGATCAGCACTTTATGGCAGAAGGAGGCGAGCGGATGCCCATAGAGCACGAGCGACATGCGGCAACATTTCCTATCGTTGCGGTAAACTTTACCGATCGACTAACTATCAGGTCGCGACGCGTTAGGCAATAGATACTTCGCCAACCGGTCAAGTATTCCGTCAGCCGACATATCACGTGTTGGCGTCAGCCATTATACCGGGCGATCACCAAATGGCCTGGTGTCGGCTGGCCGTTTTCCATGCGCACGTTGATATCCGATATCTCGACGAGTTCGAAACCGGTGGCCGTCAGGCGTTCTCTGACATAGGCGTCGGCATGGGCGAAGCGCTGGTATGGGCCGACCATGTAGGCGCGGCCGGCGAGTATTTCCTCGGGCAGAGTTTCCGAGGAGAAGATGAACAGGCCGCCCGGCGTCAGGTTCTCGGCGGCGCCGAAGAACAGCGGTTCGAGCGCGCCGAGATAGGGCAGCACGTCGGTGGCGGCGATGATGTCGAAGGCTTCCTCGTCGTTGTCGTCGAGGAAATCCTCGACCTCGGCGACGAAGAGCGTCTCGTAGAGATCCTTCTCATGGGTGATCTCGACCATCTTCTCCGATATATCGATGCCGGTCATATCAGCGCAGAGGTCGCGCAGTGCGCCGCCGGTGAGGCCCGTGCCGCAGCCGAGATCGAGCAGCCGCTTGAACGGTCCGAGCTTCAGCGCCTGCAGGCGCTGACGCACCAGCATCGGCACGTGATAGCCGAGCTGCTCGACGAGCACATCCTCGAAAACTTCCGCATGCTGGTCGAACAAGGTCTCGACATAGGCGTCGGGCGCCTTGACCGGCGTTTCGCCGCGGCCCATCGCGGCAATGCGCACGGCCGCACCGCCGTGATCGTCGGGATCGATCGCCAGGACTTCCTCATAGGCTGCAACGGCGGCGTCGACATCGCCGGCCTTTTCCAGCGCCAGCGCGCGGTTATAGGCTTCGCCAAGAGCTTCTTCGTCGATCTTCTTTGCCATCGCAGTCCATCGTCCTTTTGTTTCAGGCATGCGTCTAAGACGGCTTTCGATGTTTTGCAATGGCGCGATTGCGGGCGCAGAATGGCCGAAAAGAAGACCAAGGGAGGAAAGGCCATGAAAACGGAGCCAGAGAGGACATCATCGGCGAGGGAAGGAGATACCGGCCGGGCATTACTGCTACCTACGACACCAAACGAGGTCACCAACACGCTCAGCCATTATTACCGTGGTGAACTCGGGCGGATGACGAGCTGGCGCGACCGCATCGATCGGACGTCCAACTGGGCGATCACCGTGGTCGCAGCACTGCTTTCGGTGTCGCTGTCGACGCCGACCTCACATCACGGGGTGCTGCTGTTCGGGGTGATGCTGGTGACGCTGCTTCTGATGATCGAGGCGCGGCGCTACCGCTTCTTCGATATCTATCGCGCCCGCATTCGCCAGATCGAGCGCTGCTATTTCGCGCAAATCCTGGCGCCCGACGCCAATGCCGGCAGCGAATGGGCGGTCGTGGTCGCCAGTAGCCTGCGCAAGCCGCGCTTCCTGCTCAGCTATCAAGAGGCGATGCACCGTCGGCTCAAACGCAATTATGGCTGGATGTATTTCATCCTGTTGCTCGCCTGGTGCCTGAAGATCTCGACGCCGAAGCTGCAGACGGAGGGCATGCCGGCGCTGCAGGCGCAGTCATGGGCCTATGTCATCGACAATGCCGTGCTCGGGCCGGTTCCCGGCCTTGCGGTCATTGCCATCGTCGTCGCCTTCTATCTCGGCATGCTCGGTTTCGCGCTTCGCCCGGATCGCGACGAAGGCGAATTCGGCCATGGCGAGGCGCATGTCTGACGCGGTCAGAACATATCGCCCGACCGTTCACACTTTTCGGCATCATGTTGCAGAGCCGATCAGTGCAGGATGAACTCGCCCTTGAGTGCCCGCCACTCGGTTGCCGAGATCAGTTTGCGGTGGATGTAGCGCACCGAGTGCAGCGGCCCGTCCAGCTTCTCTTCCCAGAATTTCAGGAAACCGCGCATTTCGGGAAAGTCGGGGGCGAGGTCGTAATCCTGCCAGACATAGGTCTGTAGGATCACCGGGTGGTCCGGCAGACGGTAGAGGATCTGGGCGGTCGTCAGACCATAGCCCTTCAGTTGTTTTTCCATGTCCTTGTGCATCGTATTCCGCTTCTTCTTGTTCCCACTCGCGCGCTTATTAGCGCTCCATGATATGGAAACATGCGAGTGGTTAACGGAAGCTTTACAGATACTTCGTAAAAGGACAATTTATTTTTAATATCAATATCTTGGCAGCATCGTCCCAGGAGTGCTGCCAAACTGGCCTTTGTTTGATGAATGCCGTTATCCCAAAGCCGCGACACAGTTTTTGGCGTCATGCATCAGCGTTTGAGGTGCCGGGTCAGGCGGCGCTCGAACCAGGCCCAGAGATGGCGTAAGGCCTCTACGATGGTGAGGTAGAAGATCGCCGCCCAGAGATAGGTCTGGTAGTCGAATGTGCGGGAGAAGGCGTAGCGGGTTTCGCCCATCAGGTCGAGCACGGTGATGATGGCGACGACCGCCGAGCCCTTGATCAAAAGGATGATCTCGTTGCCGTAAGGGCGAAGTGCGACGATGAAGGCCTGCGGCAGGATGATCTTGCGGAAGGCGATGCTGTTATGGATGCCAAGTGCCGCGGCGGCCTCGCGCTGGCCGTGCGGCACGCTTTCGATCGCGCCGCGCAGGATTTCCGCCTGGTAGGCCGCGGTATTGATGGTCATGGCAAAAAGGCCGCAATACCAAGCTTCGCGGAAGAACCACCAGATGCCGACGGCCTCAAGCTGCGGGCGGAATACGCCGAGGCCGTAATAAACCAGGAACAGCTGGGCAAGCAGTGGCGTGCCGCGGAAGAAATAGATGTAGCCGTAGGCCAGCGCATTCAGCACGCGATTGTTTGACATGCGCGCCATGGCAAGCGGCAGTGACAGGATGGCGCCGCAGATAACGGAAATGAAGACGAGGCTCAGCGTTATCCAGAGACCATGGAGGTAACGCGGCCCGTAGCGAATGAATTTTTCCGGATCCCAGCCATTGATGACGGAAACGACAAGAAGGGCCGCGAGCACAGCCCAGATGGCGACGAGAATATAGCCGGCCATGCGCGTCGGCGTCATCGGCTTCATCAGCTCGCGGGGCGGTGGCTGCGGCGGGATCAGCGTTTCGGCGTAGCTCATCGACGGACCTCCGAACGCTTGGCCCAACGCTCGACATAGACGAGCAGAAAGGAGGAGAGGATGGCGAGCACCAGATAGAGACAGCAGGCCACACCATAGAAGAAGAAGGGTTCCTTGGTCACACGGACGGCGACACTCGTCTGGCGCAGGATATCGGCAAGGCTGATGATCGAGACGTAGGAGGTGTCCTTCAACAGGACCATCCAAAGGTTCGTCAGACCCGGCAGCGCGATGCGCACGAGCTGCGGAAGGATGATAAGGCGCAGCGTGCGGCCGCGATGCAGCCCAAGCGCGTCGCCCGCTTCATATTGTCCCCTGGGAATGGCGTGGAAGGCCGAGAGCAGCACTTCCGAACAGTAGGCGGAGAAGACGACCGAAAGCGCGATGACGCCAGCGAGGAAGGCGTTGATCTCGATCGGTGGGCCGTCATAACCGACGAAGGCAAGCAGAGACTGGATCAGCATCTGCATGCCGTAGTAAATGATGAAGAGCGTCAAAAGCTCCGGCAGGCCGCGGAAGATCGTCGTGTAGATGCCGGCCGCCAGCCGCAGCGACTTTTCCTCCGATTGCTGGCCGAGGGCAACCAGGAAGCCGATGGCGAGGCCGATCGGCAGGGTGACGATCGCCACCGAAACGGTGACCTGTAGGCCAAGCGCAATCTCGTCGCCCCAGCCGGTATCGCCACAGGCAAGAATCGTCGACTGACCTAACCAAGTGAAGATGCCAACGGGTCCGCACAGCGGATCGAAAATGTGCACAATCCAGCTCCAGAAGGAGCCCAGCGCGGAAAATAATCCGCCCATGCGAGAATTCCCCTCACGGCTTTTGCCGTTTTAATCTTGCTATCTTTGTCAAACAAAAATGGCGGAAGAGCAAGCCTTCCGCCATTACCTTCATCGGCGAGATAACGAATTTCTTATTCGCCGTAAACGTCGAAGTCGAAGTACTTGTCCTGGATCTTCTTGTATTCACCGCTGGCGCGGATCGCAGCGATCGCCGTGTTCAGCTTTTCCTTCAACGGGTCGCCCTTGCGGATGGCAATTCCTGCGCCGTTGCCGTTGATTTCCTTGTCGACCGGCAGGGTCGTCAGGATCTTGCAGCAGGCGCCGGCGTCGGACTTGACCCATTCGGAGAGAACGACGACGTCGTCGATGACGGCGTCGACACGGCCGCTGGCAACGTCGAGCTTGTATTCGTCAGCGGTCGGATAGAGCTTCAGCTCGGTGTCGGCGAGATGCTTCTCGGCATAGTTGGCGTGCGTCGTGGAGGTCTGCGCGCCGATCACCTTGCCCTTGAGACCGGCGACGTCTGATATCGTCGAATCCTTCGGCACGGCAATGGCCGGCGGGGTGTTGTAGTACTTGTTCGAGAAATCGACGAGCTTCAGACGCTCCGGCGTGATCGACATGGAGGAGACGATCATGTCGAACTTCTTAGCGTTGAGCGCCGGGATAATGCCGTCCCAGTCGGTGCTGACGAAGGAGCATTCGGCCTTCATTTCAGCGCAGAGCGCCTTGGTGATATCGATGTCGAAGCCCTGGATTGTGCCGCTGGCATCGACGAATTCGAAGGGCGGATAGGTCGAATCGGTGCCGATCACGTATTTCTCGCCCTCGGCCATGGCCGAGCTGGCAAAGAGCGACATTGCCGCGATCGAGGCTGCCGCGAAGATACGGGTAGGGTTAAGCATGAGGATCCTCTCTGTTGGTAGCCGTCGCTCGTTTTTCTGTTGGGCTGACGGCCGCAGTTCAACGGTGTCGACACCGCCTTGTGGCGATAATCAGACTTTTTTTCATGGAATTGCAACAGAAATTCCCGCGCAATTGTGCGGTGCAAATAACAGGCGAGATGAACGAAAGCAGACTGCAACATTCACGGGAGGTTAATCCCCGACTTCCTAGAACCGGAACAAATCGGCGGCTCGGCAATTGCCATTCCGCCGTTTCGCCTCAATGCGAAGCTAGGGGCGGAACTAGGGCCTGGCGGCCTCAAGAAGCTCAAACAGGATCGAGGAAACCCGATGGGCATGAAATCAAGATTGTTCGCGAGCGCGGCTTTTCCGTTGCTTTCTCTTTCGCTGGCTCTCCAGCCGGCAACGGCGATGGCGGCCGTGGGCGGCGCCGCAACCGAGACTGCAGCCGTGCGGCAGATTGAACAGGGCAGTTTCGAAGTGGCGCAGGACGCGCCCTCCGAGGAGGAGCTCTTAAAGAAGAAGCGCAAGCAGAAGGAGGAAGCACCGGCTGAACAGGCGCCGGCCGCCGAGCAGCCGAAGGAGGCGCCCGCCGAGAAGCCGAAGGCCGAGCGGAAGGAGGCGCCTGCGCCCGAACCCAAGGCAGAGCCGGAACCGCCGAAGGCCGAAGCGCCGAGGGAGGATCCTGCGCCCGAAAGCAAACCGCAGCGGAAAGCCAAGCAGGCAGCTCAGCCGGAAGCCGAGCCGCAGCAGGAAGAGCAACCCGTAACGCAGGAAAAGCCGAGAAAGCCGAAGAAGCAGGAGACGCAGCAAGCCGAGCCTGAGGCGCAGCCGGCGCCCGAGCAGCAGCCTGCCGCCAAGGAAACTCAGCCGGAGACGGAACAGGCCCAACCCGAGCCCAAGCCTGAAGGCGGTAAGCGGGAAAAAGGGCAGGATAAGGCCCAGGGCCGAGACAAGGGCAAGGCTAAGACCGAAACTGCCGCTCCGGAGGCAGTGTCGCCGGCCGAGGAACAGGCAAAGCCCGAGGTGAAGCCGGAGGCAAAACCCGCTGCCGAAGCGCCTGCCAAGAAGCCGACAAAGGGCGAGGCTGCAGCACCCGCAGAGAAGCCAACCGAAGACAAGGCGGCCGCTCCCGAAGCCGCCCCCGCCGAAACGCCCAAGGATGGCAAAGCTGCAAAGCCTACCGGCGAACAGCCCGCCGGCGGACAGTCGGCTGTACCCGCCACCGACACTGCCCAGCCGCTGCCGGATGCCAGCAGTGGTCAGCAGGTGGAGCAGGCCATTCCGGCGCCGGAAAAAGCTTCGCCCGAGGAGTTGGAGCGCCGCAAGAAGATCGCTGCAGATCCAGCCAAGAGCAACGAGACCGTCGTGCTGCCGGTCGAAAACGGTGCAGCCGTGCTCGACAGCGACAAGGATGCCGACCGCAGCAAGGGCCGGGAGGGCCGCCGCGATCGTGACAGGCAGCGGGCAGACAGCCAGGAGGTGAAGGTGCCGACCTCGGATGCCGATGCACAGGCTTTGAGCGGCGCCAAAGCGCCGGCGCCGGTCAAGCTCGAGGCAGTGACCAGCGAGAAGGGCAGGAAGCTCGACGAGCGGCCGCGATTCGTCCGTCCCGACGGTGCGCGCTTTGACGACCGCGGCGACGACAGCCGTGTGATCATCCAGTACGATAACAGGACGATCGTGCGCAGCGATGACGACAGGCGCTTCCTGCGTGACGGCGAACGGCCGAGCTACGAAGAGCTCTCCGGCGACCGCTACCGCGAGACGATCACGCGGCCGGAAGGCTATCGGATTGTGACGATCCGCAACCGCTATGGCGACATCATCCAGCGGTCGCGCGTCGATGCCCGCGGGCGCGAGGACGTGCTCTATTATTCGCAGGATCTCTATGATGATCCGGACCGCGACTATTTCGAGGATCCGGGGGCCGACCTGCCGCCGATGCGGCTGCGCGTACCACTCAGCGACTACATCATCGACACTCGCAGCGACCCGAACCGGGACTATTACGAGTTCCTGAGCGAGCCGCCCGTCGAGCCGGTGGAACGTGTCTATTCGCTCGACGAGGTGAAGTACTCGGCCCGTATCCGCGACAAGGTGCGCCGCATCGACCTCGACACGATCACCTTCGCGACCGGTAGCGCCGAGATCCCGATGGCCCAGGCGCGCACCTTGCGCAAGGTCGCCGACGCGATCAGCCAGGTGCTCGAGAAGGATCCGAGCGAAACCTTCCTGATCGAGGGTCATACGGATGCTGTCGGCTCAGACCAGAGCAACCTGATCCTCTCCGACCAGCGGGCGGAATCGGTCGCCAACGTGCTCTCCGACGTCTACGGCATCGCGCCGGAGAACCTCGCGACGCAGGGCTATGGCGAGAACTACCTGAAGGTCAACACGTCGGCCCCTGAGCAGGAAAACCGCCGCGTCACCATCCGCCGCGTCACGGCACTGGTCCGCCCGGTCGCTGCCAACAAGTGATGATTTGGGTGCCCCTCTCCATTCTCGGGAGGGGCATTCCGTTCTTGCTTCTTCTTTCCAACTGGCTTGAAGGATTGAGAAGTGCGGTTCGCTCGCTCTTCTCCGGAGATATCGGCAGGAGAGCGGATTGTCGTCGATCACCGGAGGCATTGGGACGCCTTTCCCCACGTGGCGCTGCCGACGCCACGTGTCTTTGAATTCATACGGATGTTCGAATGTCCTTTTGGTGGATTGCCGTACAAGTTACGGAGATTTTAGCCCACCGTGTCTCCGGTACTTTTAAGAAAAAAGTGCATTTTTTGGGTGTCAATTGGAACACTAATCCTGTCATCCGGGCCAACGCGCGATGACGCGTGGATCTGGGCAGTAAAGGCCGCTGACCCGACCTTGCCGATCGCCAGTGTATATGGACCGAGGGGCTCGATATCGGCGACGTGAAGGCTCACAGTTGAAACATTGGAATCCCCAACCATAGTATGTTCCGGTCGGATCCCCAGAACCACGGACTGTCCTACTGCCGCCGAAAGGCGCTCGGCTCTTTGTGTAGGAACCGGAATGTCGACCCCACCCTCGGCTTGGAAGGCAATTCCACCGGCGTTTTGTACAAGTTGCCCCTCGATGAAGTTCATGCTTGGCGAGCCGATGAAGGCAGCAACAAAGAGATTCTTCGGAGATTCGTAAAGGGTGATCGGATCAGCGGCCTGTTCGATCCGCCCTTGATTCATAACCACCACCCGATCGGCCATCGTCATCGCCTCTACCTGATCATGTGTAACGTACACGATCGTGGTTTTGAGCCTGCGATGTAAGAGCTTGATTTCTGTTCGCATTTCAATGCGCAATTTAGCGTCGAGATTGGACAACGGTTCGTCGAACAGGAACACATCCGGCTGGCGAACAATCGCCCGGCCAATCGCCACGCGTTGGCGTTGGCCACCTGAGAGCGCGTTCGGCTTGCGTTTCAAATAGGCACCGAGATTGAGAATGCGCGCCGCATTTGCAACGGCGGCATTGATGTCCTGCTTCGGCGTTCCGCGCACCTTCATGCCGTAGCCGATGTTTTCGGCAACTGTCATATGCGGATAGAGCGCGTAATTCTGAAACACCATCGAGCAATTGCGCAGACCCGGGCGCAGCGTTGTAACGTCCCGCTCGCCGATACGGATTTCCCCTGATGTCGTCTGTTCTAGCCCCGCGATCATCCGCAGGGTGGTTGTCTTCCCGCAGCCGGAAGGTCCGACAAGAACCACGAATTCCTTGTCGGCAATTGCCAAATCGAGCGGAGGGATGACCTCAACGCTACCAAAGGATTTGGTGACCTGATCCAAACGCACCTGGGACATGCTGTAACCTTTTCATGAGAATTCCATCGCCTGGCCCAGCGCATCGGCCCGAAAATCGGAATCGATTTTCGGAAAGCATGATGCGTAGATTCAAAGTGTTAGAGCGTCCTTTCTGCGTCCGAAGGACGCACCGCGCTCTAAGCGGAGATGGTTTGCTTCTTCTTCCAACGATGTCTAATCCCATCCCGGCACCGCCGGGATGGGATGTTGAGGATGGGTTTACTTTGCAGGCAGACCCATCGACGAACGATAGGCTGCCAGTTGCTTGTCGCGGCCGAACTCGTCCGTCAGCTTGTCCCATCCGGCAGCCACGGTATCCAGCGCCTGCTGTGGCGTCACCTCTCCAGCCAATGCCTTGGAAAGCTCGATTTCGAGAATTTCCGTATAGGAGAAATAGCCCGGCAGGCGCATGTCGAGCGCCGTGTTCTTGGCGGTCACCGCGTTCTTCTGGCTTCCGAGATATTCCTTGGCCTCACGCTCGGAAAAGATCTTCGACCACAACGCCGTATTTGTCGTGTGCGAAAGACGGTAAGGATTGACGCCTGTGCCGCCGGTGATGGCCGCCTGACCGGAAACCGCCGGGCTCGTCAGGAACTGGATATAGTTCCAAGCGGCCTCCTGGTTCTTGGAGGACGACGGAACAGCCGCCTGCCAACCGCCGAAGGCCATGAAGGAAGTCTGGACGACCTCGGGCTGCTTGTCCCACTTCTTGGTCTTGTAGTTCCAGATCTCGTCCGAGCCCGGCAGCGATGCCGAACCGACATTGCCGGCGACCTTGGACTGCTTCGGGTCGGCGGCGATGACGCCGGTATCGCCCCAGCCGATCGATTCCGCGACCTGGCCACCGGCAAAGGCGGCATTGACTTCGCCAAAGGAGAAGTTGAGCGCGTTCGGCGGCGCCAGTTTCGAAGCGCGGATATATTCCTCAAGGCCGCGAACCCAGCCCGGATTGTTCACCTGCGCATCCATCGTATCCGGATCGAAGAACATGCCGCCCGGATTATCGGGATGGCTTGTGTAGCCGGCAACATGGCTGAACAGGAACCAGAATTGCTGGCCACCACGGCGGAAGGCTTCCGCCGTGCCCCAGAGGCCCTTGTCCGGCTGCTGGAAGAATTCAGCGATGTCGAGATACTGCTTCCATGTCTTCGGCGGGGCCAGATCGTAGCCATATTTCGCCTTGAAGGCGCTCTGGTTTTCCGCGTTTTCAAACAGATCAATGCGGTAGGTATAGGTATGAGCGTCGCCGTCCATGGTCTGCGACAGGACCTTGCCGTTCCAGACCATCAATTGCTCGCGGTAAACCGGGGCGATGTCTTCCCAGTCGGCACCTGATTGCATACTCTTCGGCATTTCCGAAAGAAAGTCGGTGAAGTCCGGTGCCCAGGCCGGCGCAAAGGCAACCACGTCGAACGTGTCTTCGCCCGAGGTCAACGAGGTTACGATTTTTGGATAGAGTTCCGACCACGGAAATTCGACGACATTCACCTTGCCGCAGGTCTTTTCCTCCCAGCCCTTGGCGGCGAGTTGCAGCGCAGAAGCAATATAGGGGCCTGTCTGCGTCGTGGCGGTGAGCGTGACACCGGTGTAGTCCGGTTCGCATGCGAGCGCGGATGGGACGCCCGCCACAGCAAATAGTCCTGCGGCCGTTGAACTCAGTAGCAATCTTCTCATGTTTTCCTCCCTGGAATTGAACAATGACTAGGCTTGTCGAACGGTCACTTTATTGCTCCTAAAAGCAGGCCAGACCGCATCAGCCTGCTCAAAATGCCCGCCATGACGACCATGGGTATGATCGCAACCAGGGCGGCTGCCGATATCGACCACCACTCGTCACCGCGCTGGCTATTTTGCCCTGCGACGAGAATGGGAAGTGTCTGCCATTTGGAACTGGTCAGGAAGAGTGCGAACAGGAACTCGTTCCAGACGAAGGCGAGCGTGATCA
>NZ_VSZV01000034.1:0-1234 GCF_008919455.1 Rhizobium sp. PEPV16 | reverse complement strand
CGGCCAGACGAAACGGACTTGCGACCGCGGCGCCGGCGGCATCGAAGACATAGGCGCCAACGTCACCTGCGGTCGAGCGCCTGCCGCTTTCGAAGGAGGCAAGCTGCGCTCCGAACTTGGCGAGCGATGCGTAGCGGTCATGCCCCAGCCCGTCGGATGCCTGGATCGACGTGATGTCGATGACCCGAAGCCTCTCCTTCAAGGCAGCCTCCCTGATGACGGGATCGTCGATATCGAGACGTCCGACGCGCGCCCGCTCTCCCGCAATGAAGCTCGAGGCCACCAGCGCCCGGTCGTCCTTCGAAATGAGAAGAGATATCGGGATCGGCATCCGCCCGATATCCTTCAGCTGGGACCGGAAAACATCGACGTCGATGTCAGGGGCGGCGAGGATCACCGCCAGTTTGCCGATGACGTCGTCGCGATGCTGTAGTTTGAGCTGGCGCACAGTCTCCATGACCAGGAATCCGCCCATGCTGTGTCCGAAAAGGATGATGCGTTTCACCTTTCCTGAAGCCGAGAGCGAGGCGACAAGCGAGTCGAGGTCGCTGCGCGAGGAGAGAGCCGCATCGCGGTCGGCGACATAGCCGGCGACGGCAGCGGCCGAAGGCCAGGAAAACAGGATCGGAGAGCCCGGTATGTTCGCATCCGCGGCGATCTGTGCGGTGCGAAACAGCGCCTCCTGGTAACTGTAGTTGTAGCCATGCACGAAGATGCCGATGGTGCCGTCGGACTGAATGGAGCGGACCGCTGCCTGCACGAAGGCGTCCTTTGCAAGCTGCTTGCGCCCGACGACGGCAAATTGCCGTTCGGAATCCGGGGTCGCGGTCGGATATGTGATCGCGGTGTTCTTTCGGTCGGGAGGGACCGAAAACCCATACTGCTCATAGGTGAGATTGTCGGCCCATGTGCTGCCGAACCCGCCCCGTATGCTATCGGGGGTTCTGTTGGTCGCTACGAGCACCTTCACGCTGACCGGGGTCTTTTCGGCATGAGTCGGTTGACTCAGATGAACTGGCTTCAATACGTCCGGCGATGGTCTCGTCGCACAGCCTGCGAGCATCGCCAGGCCGATCGCGGCAATGATGGCCGGCCCGGTCTTCAGGAGCTCTCGGTGATCTGCCTTCGAGGGCTCCGGAGAATATCGTTCCGTCATCGATAAATTTCCCCTGGGATCAAGGCTCTCGGGCGCCAATCTCGTCATGCGGCATGTCGTTCTCGTTCCCGCGTGGGA
>NZ_VSZV01000206.1:0-12984 GCF_008919455.1 Rhizobium sp. PEPV16 | reverse complement strand
CGACTTGGGCCGAGGCAGCACCTGCGGAAACGGCGGCAAAAGAGAAGGCGGCGAGGAGAAGATTGCGCAGTCTGGACATGGCGGCTCCCTGAATAATCCGCATTCTAGATAAGCATGCACCCATGCTTTGCAAGAAAACGACGTTTGCAGAAAGGGATCAGCCTTTTCGGCAGGTGCAGGGCTCGTAGGCCCGCGCCGTCAGCCGGCCGGGTCTCATGCCGATCAATGCCGGTATGGCGTGGACGGCATGGGCCTTGACGGCCCTAGCCATCTCGATTGCGGCCGCTGCGCAGACGGCGGCATCTTCGGCGGCGTTGTGGTGCACGAAACGCAGGCCGAGATGCTCGGCGATCAGGTTCAGCCGGTGCGAGAGGAAATGCGGCCAGATCCGTTGCGCCATCTTCAGGCTGCAGAGATAGGTAAGCTCCGGATAGGACTGCCGGTAGAGATCGAGGCTTGCCCGCCAGACGCTGAAATCGAAGGCGGCATTGTGCGCGATCATCGTCGCGCCCCGAAAATCCTCCTCGAACTCATCCATTACCTCGGGAAACTCGGGCGCGTCCTCGACATGCTCCGGCCGGATGCCATGGATCGCGATGTTCATGCCTGAAAAGCGCATGTCCCGCGGCCGGATCAGCCGCTCCTCGACGCGCGTCACCCTGCCGTCCTCGATCCAGGCAAGGCCGACAGAACAGGCGCTGCCGCGCTGTTCGTTCGCCGTCTCGAAGTCAATCGCGATGGTTTTCAATGCCGCAGTCCGAATCGTTTCGTCGGGAACAGGAATACCGCCCCGCTTCCGGCCGCGCAAATTCGACACGATGCCCGGTTGACTTTTTAACCCCCATATCGAAACTTGCTGCCATGATCGGTTCCGTAACCATGGCAGCGCTTATCCATCACACCACGACCCTTGCAGGGTATGCGGGAGCGATGGCGCGTTAGCAGCGATCCGATCATCCCGAAAACCCTGCCGAGGCGAGCAGGGTTTTCGTAAAGCCGGCTCTCCTCCTGAAACAAACGGAGAGCATGAATGTCTGAAAACGAAGAGAATGAACCTCGTGGCCGAGCGCGCCTGCCGGATGGCGTTCTCGTGCGCGCCGTTCGCCTGTCCGATGCGGAGGAGATCACCGATCTCATAAATCTGCCCGGCTACCGGGCCGGCACCTTGCGGCCGCCCTACCAGCGGGTCGAGGAGGTTCGCAAGTATATGGAGAATCCGTCGCCAGGCGCGCTCAACCTCGTCGTCACCCTGGATGGCAGGATCGTCGGCAATGGCGGCCTTAACCGCCTCTCCGGCCGTAGGCAGCACGTCGCCAGCATCGGCATGGGCGTGCATGACGATTTCACCGGCCGCGGCTTCGGACGGATCCTGCTCGGGGCGATGGTCGATGCTGCCGACGACTGGCTCGATATCAAACGGCTGGAACTGACTGTTTACACCGATAACGATGTCGCCATCGGCCTCTACCGGAAATTCGGCTTCGAGCAGGAAGGCCTGCTGAAGGCCTTCGGCTTTCGATCAGGGGAATATGTCGACGCCTATACGATGGCGCGGCTCAGGTTATGAGCGAGCGGGAGGCTGGCGGCTCGCCGCCAGCCTCCCGAGCCACAATCAGGCGACGGCGAGCGTATAGGGTCTCACAAGGCACTCTGGCGGAACACCCCAGGCTTCCTGCAGCTTGAAGATCATTTCGACGGTCAGCGCACGTTTGCGATTGAGAATTTCCGAAGCACGCGAACGAGAGCCTAGCACTTCGGCAAGGTCGCTCTGTTTGCGGCCTGTCATCTCCATGAAACCACTGAGAAAATCGATCGGCGTCAGTTCCTCCGCCGTAAAATGCCGGTTCTCATAGGCCTCGATCAAATCCGCAAGCACATCGAAACGATCGGCCTCCGCCGTTCCTTGCTCCGGCGGATTGTCGAAATAAGGCGTGATCTCGCCGATGGCCCATTCAAGGTCCGCGGCCGTCTTGATCGGTCTGATATTGTTCATCCCACTGTCTCCGGATCGATCCTGTCATATTCCGCATGTGTACCGACAAACTTGATGAGGACTCGCCGGTATCGATAGGCGACATGCACGATCAGCCGGTATTTGTTGCCACCGATATCGAAAATAATCCTGTTGTCGCCTACGAAATCCACATTTGCTCCGAACATCGTCTTGATATCCGATGGACCCGTCCATTCCGCCCTGCTGACGGTCGAATACCAGACGCTAAGCGAGGTCCTTGCCTGTGGGTGGCGCTCCCAGAATGCTCGAAGCGCCGATTTCGCAATGATCTGCATAGGTCAATCTATTCCCAAATTGGGAACACGTCAATCAGCGGCCTCACCCGCTAATCAGTGCCAGCCATTCGTCCTCGTCCATCGTCTGCACACCGAGTTCGCGCGCCTTGTCGAGCTTGGAGCCGGCGCCGGGGCCAGCGACGACGATGTCGGTCTTCTTCGAGACCGATCCCGCCACCTTGGCGCCGAGGCTTTCCGCCCTCGCCTTTGCCTCGTCGCGGGTAAACTTTTCCAGCGAGCCGGTGAAAACCACGGTCTTACCGGCAACCGGGCTGCCTGCCGTCTTCGGTTGTTCGGCCTCCTCGGGCGTCACTTCCTCAAGCAGTCGGGTGATCACCTCGACATTGCGCGGCTCCTTGTAGAATTCGACGATAGCCCGCGCCACGACCTCGCCGATACCCTCGATGGCATTGAGATCGTTCCAGGCGTCGCCGGAAAGCGCCTCGGCCTCGCGCATTGCGGCTTCAAAGGCCGCATAGGCACCGTAGGAGCGCGCCAAGAGCTTCGCCGTGGTCTCGCCGACATGACGGATGCCGAGCGCGTAGATGAAGCGGTGGAGCGCAATGCTGCGCCGTTCGGTGATCGCCGCATAGAGCTTGCCGACGCTGACCTTGCCGAAGCCGTCGATATTCTCCAGCTTGGTCAGCGATTGCTGCTGACGCTTCTCCAGCGTGAAGATATCGGGCGCGGTGCGGATCTGCAGCGACGCGTCCTCGTTTTCGAAGAAGAAATCGATCTGCTTCGAACCGAGCCCTTCGATATCGAAGGCGTTTCGCGAAACGAAGTGCTTCAGATGCTCTGTCGCCTGCGCCCTGCAAATGAAGCCGCCGGTGCAGCGGGTGACCGAATCGAGCTTGCCGGTCTTCTCATGTCTTTCACGCACGGCATGCGAACCGCAGACCGGGCAGGTCTTCGGAAATTCATAGGGCCTGGCCTCGGCCGGCCGCTTCTCCATGACGACGTCGAGCACCTGCGGGATCACATCACCTGCGCGCTGCACGATGACGGTATCGCCGATGCGAATATCGTGCTCGTCGTCGCGGATGCGCTCGCCACTATTGCCGATGCCCCTGATGTAATCCGCGTTGTGCAGCGTCGCATTGGTGACGACCACGCCACCGACGGTGATCGGCGTCAATCGCGCGACGGGTGTCAGGGCGCCGGTGCGGCCGACCTGAATGTCGATATTCTCGACGATCGTGAAAGCCTGCTCGGCAGGAAACTTGTGCGCCGTCGCCCAGCGCGGCGAGCGCGAGCGGAAGCCGAGGCGGGCCTGCAGCTCGAGGCTGTCGACCTTGTAGACGACGCCGTCGATGTCGTAATCGAGATCCGGGCGATCGAGGCCGATCTCGTCATAATGCGACAGGATGTCGGCGACCGAGTTCAGCCGTTTCATCAGCGGATTGATGGGAAAACCCCAGTCCTTGAAGGTCTGCACCATCCCAAATTGCGTATCTTCAGGCATCTCCGACATCTCACCCCAGGCGTAAGCGAAGAACTTCAGCTTGCGGCTCGCCGTCACCTTGGCGTCGAGCTGGCGCAGCGACCCGGCGGCGGTATTGCGCGGATTGACATAGGTCTGCTTGCCCTCCGCCTCCATCTGCCGGTTCAGCGCCAGGAAGTCGCTCTTGGCCATGTAGACCTCGCCGCGAATCTCGACGACAGCGGGAACACCTTTCGGCAGCTCGTTGGGGATCTCGGCGATGGTGCGGATATTGGCGGTGACATTCTCCCCCGTCGTGCCGTCGCCGCGCGTCGCTGCCGTCACCAGCCTGCCGTTCTCGTAACGGATAGACATCGACAGGCCGTCGATCTTCGGCTCTGCAGTAAAGGCGATCGATTGATCCGGCAGCCGGCCGAGGAAGCGATAGACGCCCGCGACGAAATCCTGCACATCCTCCTGCGAGAAGGTGTTGTCGAGCGACAGCATCGGCCGCGCATGAACGACGGGCGAAAAAGTGACGGAGGGCGCCGCACCGACATGCCGCGATGGGCTGTCCTCGCGGATCAACTCGGGAAACCGCACTTCCAGCGCATCGTTGCGGCGCTTCAGTGCGTCGTAATCGGCATCCGAAATCTCCGGCCGGTCCTTACCGTGGTAGAGCGCATCGTGGTGCGCAATCTCCTTTGCCAGCCGCTCGAGCTCGGCGGCGGCCTCTTCGATCGTCAACGTGTCGACGGTGAAACCTTCGGTGGACATGGAACATCACTCCAGAGAATCTGGCCAGAAAATCTGGATTGTTTTTAGAGCAAAATTGCCGGATGAAAAGAGAGGCTGGATATCCTGCATCGGGAAGATTGGTCTACCCGGCCTATTCCCAATCCCTGGCGTTGCGCAGCCGGATGCCGCTGACATGCAGGCTGGTGTTCCCGAGGCCCTTCAACGGCCGCAGGCTATCGACCACCCGAAGCTCTACCCTGCGCGGCGAAAACTCCTGGTCGAGCCGCGAAATGGCGGTCCTCTCCAGGGGAATGACGCGTCTGCGGGCCACCCACATGCCCGCATCATCCAGATCCTCGAAGCTCTCGGCCGGCATCTCGTAACGGTGGATCGTCTCCGCTTCGAGCCTTTCCAGCCAATGGCGCTCGACATAAGCGACGGCCCGCCAGTCGCCGAGCCAGCGCCGCCGTTCGGCCTCCGACGTATCGGCTGTCGCCCAGAGCAGGATGCGGGGGCAATCGCGCGGAAAGAGATACATGAAATCATGATCGGCATCGATTGCCCAGACGAGTGGACCGTTCAGCCATTCTCGGCCGGGCGCACGGGCAGACGGGACGCGAACCGGGCGTGGCTCGAACGCCGCAATACCGGCATCGTCGCTGAAATGGAAAAGCCTCATGGCATGAGCTCGTCGCCGATCGGGAAGTTTCAGCCCATATCGCGCCGCAGGATGATTGTCATCCCGCTGGCCCGGGCGGGAAGAGCATCGGAAGAAAAATCAGCCGTTGCCGGCCAGCAGTCGCTTCGCCGCCGCCCTCGCCTCTTCGGTGACCGAAGCCCCGGCTAGCATACGGGCGATCTCCTCGGTGCGGTCCTTCTGCGCCATCGTCGCGACGCGGGTGGCGATCTTTTCCGAACCGTCGGCCGACGGTCCCTTGGAAATCAAGAGATGCGTCGCCGCCCGCGCCGCGACCTGCGGCGCATGCGTGACCGACAGCACCTGCACCCGCTCCGACAGCCGCTTCAGCCGCTGACCGATCGCATCGGCCACCGCGCCGCCGACGCCGGTATCGATTTCGTCGAAGACGAGCGTCGGGGCCGATCCGCGATCGGCGAGCGCCACTTTCAGCGCCAGCAGGAAACGCGAGAGTTCGCCGCCCGAGGCGACCTTCATGATCGAGCCCGGCCGCGTGCCGGGATTGGTCTGGACATGGAACTCGACGACGTCGATGCCTTCGGCCAGCGCCTCGCCCGCATCCGTGGTGATCTCGACCATGAAACGGGCGCGTTCGAGCTTCAGCGCCGGCAGCTCGGCCATGACGGCCCCAGCCAGTGCGGTGCCGGCATGATGGCGCTTGTCGGACAGCGAGCGCGCCGCCGCATCGTAATTTTCCCGAGCCAGGCCAACCTCGGCTTCGAGCCGCGCAAGCCGCTCCTCGCCCGCGTCGAGATCGGCAAGATCGGCGATCATGCGCACAGCAAGCGCCGGCAGCTCGGTGACGGGCACGGAATATTTACGCGAGGCGGCCCTGAGCGCGAAAAGCCGCTCTTCCACTCGCTCCAGCTCCCTTGGATCGTATTCGGTCTTGCGCAGTGCCGCCTCGACTTCCATCTGCGCGTTGGAAAGCTGGTCCAGCGCGGCGTCGAGCAGCGTCACGGTGTCTTCGAGCAGTCCTGGGGCCTCATGGCTCTTGCGCTCCAGCCGGCGAACCAGCGAGGCGATATGGGGCACCGGCGAGGCATTGCCGTTCAGGAATTCGGACGCCTCGGCGATATCGCCGGCGATTCGCTCGGCTTTCATCATCTTCTGGCGGCGATCGGCGAGCTCTTCCTCCTCGCCATCCTGCGGCGAGAGCTTCTCGAGCTCCTCGACGGAAGAGCGCAGGTAATCGGCTTCGCGCGCCGCGCTTTCCACCTTCTCGCGGTGCTTCTTCAGCGTCCGCTCGCTGTCGCGCCACAGGCGATAGAGCCGGGAGACCTCCGAAACCTCGTCGGTGAGGCCGGCGAAGGCATCGAGCAGCGTGCGGTGGGCATTGGTGTCGACAAGGGCGCGATCGTCGTGCTGTCCGTGGATTTCGACCAGCATCTGACCGGCCTGGCGCATCAGCTGCACGCTGACCGGCTGGTCGTTGACATAGGCCTTGGTGCGCCCATCCGCCGATTGCTGGCGGCGGAAGATCAGGTCGCCCTCGTCGTCGATGCCGTTTTCGCGCAGGAGGGTGCGGGCGCCGTGTTCCGTGCCGACGTCGAACACCGCCGTCACCTGGCCCTTGTCCTCGCCATGGCGCACCAGGCCGCCGTCGCCGCGCCCGCCGAGCGCCAGCGACAGGCTGTCGAGCAGGATGGATTTGCCCGCCCCGGTCTCGCCCGTCAGCACGGAGAGGCCGGTCTCGAAGGCAAGATCCAGCCGCTCGATCAGGACGATATCGCGGATCGAAAGCTGGATCAGCATTGGCCTCAGGAACCGAGAAGAAGTTTCTTGCCCGCTGCGGCGATCCACGAGCCCTTGTTTTCACGCGGCTCGGCACCGCCGCTCTGCAGCAGCTTGTAGGAATCAGCATACCACTGGCTGTCAGGATAATTGTGACCGAGAACGGCAGCGGCTGTCTGCGCCTCGTCGACGATGCCCATCGCGTAATAAGCTTCGACGAGACGCGCTAAGGCCTCTTCGATCTGGTTCGTATTCGGATATTTCTCGACGACGATGCGGAAGCGCGAGATCGCGGCGAGATATTCCTTCCGCTCCATGTAATAGCGGCCGATCTGCATTTCCTTGCCGGCGAGCTGGTCGCGCGCAAAGCGGATCTTGGCCTGTGCGTCGTCGACATATTCGGAGTTCGGATAGTTGTCGATGACGGCCTGCATCGCCTCGATCGTCTTGGCCGAGGCACGCTGGTCCTGCGTCACGTCGACGATCTGCTTGGAATAGGTGAGACCGATGAGATACTGCACATAGGCGGCATCCTGGGATTTCGGATATTGCGACATGTAGCGGTTGCCGGAAGCAAGCGCATCGTCCAGGCGGCCTTGGCGGTATTTGACGAAGGTGCTCATCACAAGCGCCTTGCGCGCCCATTCGGAGAACGGGTTCTCGCGGTCGATCGCGTCGAACTTGCGCCCCGCTTCCGCCATGTTGCCGGCCTTCATATTGGCAAGGCCTTGCGTGTAGAGCACGTCGGGCGGATCGGTTTCGAGGCCGAGCTTGGTGATGTCGATATCGGGGTCCGACTGGCAACCGGAGATCAAGGCGCCTGCGCTGAGCACCAGAAGCGATGCGAACAAAGCACGCGCTGTCTTCATCATACCTTCAGATCCTGCATAACCCATTCGAAAGAACCCCACTGCTGCCGCTCTCTCCACGGCAGCCACGCCTCGCTGGCGTTTCTAGCCACAAATGTGCATCAAGAGCAACGCAATGATAAGGCATTAACGCATTTTTGTGGCAGCAGCCGCAGAAATGACCGGCTTTTCAACTTCTTCCCGACCTGTGGCGGCCAAGCATCGGCATATCGCCGCAGACGCGGTCGGACATAAAAAAACCGCCTCCGGGAAAGAGGCGGCCTGGTCTTGAGAATATGCTGGAGGTCATGCCGACCAGGGAGCGAATTCCGAAGCGCTGACGGCGATCAGTTCGCGGGCAGCGACGCGCTGGCGCGGCGTCGACGTCTCCACAACCTCGTAGGCGGAGGGATCGGCGAGCAGCGCCTTCAGCGCATTGGCATTCATCTTGTGACCGCCGCGATAGGAACGGTAGCAGCCGATGAACTGGGCGCCGGCAAGCGACAGATCACCGACGGCATCGAGCGTCTTGTGGCGGACGAATTCGTCCTTGGCGTAACGCAGTCCTTCGACGTTGATGACGGTGTTGTCGTCCGAGATGACGACGGAGTTTTCGAGTGAGGAGCCGAGCGCGTGGCCCGACGCCCAGAGACGCTCGACATCGCGCATGAAGCCGAAGGTGCGGGCGCGGGAAAGCTCGGCCTTGAAGACGGCGGCGGTCATGTCGCCGGCCCACTTCTGCCGGCCGATCAGCGGGCAATCGAAATCGATCTCGACTTCGAAGCGCGTGCCGTCATAGGGGCGGAATTCGCTCCAGGAGCCGCCATACTCGATTCGCACCGGCCTGGTGATACGGATATAGCGGCGCTTGACGCCGAGCGAGACGAGACCGACCTGCTCGATCGCCTCGACGAAGGGCAGCGAGCTGCCGTCCATGATCGGCATTTCGGAGCCCTGCACCTCGATCACCACATTGTCGAGGCCGAGTGCATAGACGGCGGCCATGACATGCTCGATCGTCGCGACCGAATGGGCGGGCGAAAAGCCGAGCACGGTGCAGAGGTCGGTATTGCCGACCTGCGAGGAAACGGCCTTGAGTTCGGTGATGTCGCCACTGGCATGCAGGCGCTGGAAAACGACGCCGGTGCCCGATTCGGCCGGGTTCAGGGTGATCGAAACGTCAGCGCCCGAATGGACCCCGATGCCCGAAAGCGTCACGGGGCGCGATACCGTCGTTTGAAAACCAAGCAAGCCAATTGCCATAAATTCTGCCTTTATTCTTCCGCACCGGCGGTCTGTCCGATCGGCGCGGTCATCGTTTATTCTGCAGCCGGAGCCTGTGGAAAGGTCTCCTGGGGCAGTTTCATTGCACCATACTTACGTGCGCCGGCGCTCCAATCCAAATCACTGTTTCTTTCGCTTTGTTACGAAGCCACACGATTGAAATCGCTTGCGAATCGCAGGCGGAAAAACAGCTATGCCCGGGACCTTGATCCCGGGCATGAACGGTGCCGAAGCACGGCCTCAGTTTGACTGGCGACGCAGGAATGCCGGGATTTCCAGCTGGTCGTCTTCCTGCATCATCCGGGCCTGCGGAACCGCGCGGCCCTGGTCGTCGAGGTTGCCGCGACGCGGTGCATAGAGGCTTGCCTCCGGCGACAGCGGACGGCGCTGCTGCGAAGCGGCCGGCGGTGCGGCGGTCATATCGGCGGCAACGGCGTCGTCGTCGCGGCGGCCAAGCGAATTGGTGATTCGCTTGAGCAGGCCCATCGGACCACGCTCTTCCGCCGCATGCGCGGAAGCCGGCTGCGCACGGTGATCGAGTTCGGCCTGAACGACGGGCGGGAAATCCTCGACCTTCGGCATGCGCATCGGTTCGGGCGCCTGACGGATGATCGGCTCCTGCCGGACGGGCTGCTGTTGCACCGGCTGGCTGATGACGGGCTGGCTCATGGCGGGCGCCGGAGCCTGCTGCTGAACCGGTGCAGGACGCATTGCCGGAGCTTCCGGTGCAGGCGCGAAGATCTTGCTCTGCGGACGGAAGGTTTCCTGCTGTGCCGCCGGCTGCTGCAGCGGTGCGGCAGCACGCGGGGCCGGAATTTCGAGCTCGCGTTCCATCTCGGCTTCGCGGATGGTCTGCGCGATCGGATCCATGGCCTTCGGTGCCTGCATCACGGGGGCAGGCTGAACTGCGGCCGCTGCCGGAGCAACAGCCGCGGAGGAACGGATAGCAGGCCTTGCTGCCGGCTGGAAGTTGCGCTCGGCGGCTTCGTTCATCGCCCGGTCGATGCCGGTTGCGACGACCGAGACGCGGATGATGCCTTCGAGCGATTCGTCGAAGGTGGCGCCGAGGATGATGTTGGCGTCAGGATCGACTTCCTCGCGGATGCGGGTCGCGGCTTCGTCGACTTCGAAGAGGGTGAGGTCGCGACCGCCGGTGATGGAGATCAGCAGGCCCTGGGCGCCCTTCATCGAGGTTTCGTCGAGCAGCGGGTTGGCGATCGCAGCCTCTGCGGCCTGCAGCGCGCGGCCGGAGCCGGAAGCTTCGCCGGTGCCCATCATCGCGCGGCCCATCTCGCGCATCACCGAGCGGACGTCGGCGAAGTCGAGGTTGATGAGGCCTTCCTTGACCATCAGGTCAGTAATGCAGGCAACGCCCGAATAGAGAACCTGGTCAGCCATGGCGAAGGCATCGGCGAAGGTCGTCTTGTCGTTGGCAATGCGGAAGAGGTTCTGATTCGGAATGACGATCAGCGTATCGACAGACTTCTGCAGTTCCTGGATGCCCATCTCGGCCAGGCGCATGCGGCGCCCGCCTTCGAAATGGAACGGCTTGGTGACGACGCCGACCGTCAGGATGCCCTTGTTGCGGGCCGCCTGTGCGACAACCGGGGCAGCACCTGTGCCGGTGCCGCCGCCCATGCCGGCCGTGACGAAACACATATGCGTGCCGTTCAGGTGATCGACGATCTCGTCGATGCACTCCTCGGCGGCCGCGCGGCCGACTTCCGGCTGCGAGCCGGCACCGAGGCCTTCGGTGACGTTGACGCCGAGCTGAATGATGCGCTCGGCCTTCGTCATCGTCAGCGCCTGCGCATCCGTGTTGGCGACGACGAAGTCGACGCCCTGGAGGCCGGCGGTAATCATGTTGTTGACGGCATTGCCGCCACCGCCGCCAACGCCGAACACGGTGATGCGCGGCTTCAGCTCTGTGATGTCAGGCTTTTGCAGCTTGATGGTCATGGTACCTGTTCCTTCTCTCTCTGGCCGCATCGCCACGCCGGCCAATTACGCAATTTCAGAAGCTTTCCTTCAGCCACTGGCCCATGCGGGCTATGCGGCTGTTATTTCCCCCAAGCGACATGAGCAGACCGCTCTGTGACGCATGTGTCTCCATGTCCGCGACCTGCGGATAGATCATCAGGCCGACGGCCGTCGAAAAGGCCGGGCCCTTGGCCGCCGTCGGCAGCCCCGAGACGCCCATCGGGCGGCCGATGCGGACGTTGCGGGCAAGGATGCGCCGCGCCACGTCGGCAAGGCCGGTCAGCTGGCTCGCCCCGCCGGTCAGCACGACGCGCTTGCCGACGATCGGGCTGAAACCGGAGCGCTGAATACGGTCGCGGATCAGTTCCATCGTCTCCTCAATTCGGGCCGACACGATGCGCGAAACCAGCGCCCGCGGCACCTGCGACGGCTGGTCGCGATCGTCCTCGCCGATCGGCGGGATCGAAATCAGCTCACGCTCGTCGGAGGAATTCGAAAGGGCCGAGGCATGCACGACCTTCAGCCGCTCTGCATCCTCGATGCGGGTCGAAAGGCCGCGCGCCAGGTCTGTGGTGACGTGATGACCGCCGAGACCGACGGCATCCGTATGAACGAGCTTGCCTTCGGCAAAGACCGAGATCGTCGTCGTACCGCCGCCCATGTCGATCGCCGCGCAGCCGAGCTCGACCTCGTCGTCGACGAGAGCCGCAAGGCCCGATGCGTAGGGCGTCGCAACGATGCCCTCGACCGACAGATGCGCACGATTGACGCTAAGCTCGAGGTTCTTCAGCGCCGAGCGCTCCGCCGTGACGACATGCATGTCGACGCCGAGCGCATCGCCATACATCGCCAGCGGATCGCGAATGCCACGCTCGCCGTCGAGCGAGAAGCCGGTCGCCAGCGAATGCAGCACCGAACGGTCCTGGCGCAGCGACTGCTGGCAAGCGGCCGACAGCACCTTCTTCAGATCGTTGAGCTCGACTTCCTGGCCGCCAAGATCGATCGTCGCAGTGTAGATATCGCTGCCGAGACGGCCGGCCGTCAGGTTGACGATCAGGCTTTCGACGGTCAGCCCCGCCATGCGCTCGGCCGCGTCGACGGCAAGGCGGATGACGCCTTCCAGCGCGTCGAGATCAGCGATGACGCCTGTCTTGATTCCGCGGGAGCGCTGGTGGCCGATGCCGATGATCTCGATATTGTGCGTGCGGCCCGGCAGTATCTGGCTTTCCTCGCGCGGCGTCAGCCGGCCGATCATGCAGACAACCTTGGTCGAACCGATGTCGAGCACCGAAACGACATGTGACCGCTTCGACGAAAGCGGCTTCAGGCGCGGCAATCCGAAATGGGATGAACCGAACAAGCTCATATATTCTGCCCCGCCTTCTTCAATTCTTTCGTACGCTCCGTCACTGCCGTCTGCCTGCGGATCGCCGCCTCCGGCGTCAGCTGGATCGCGGTTCTGTCGGCCAGCCTGAGATCGACTGCGGCAATGTCCCGCTCCAGGAGCTGATGCTCCTTGTCGAACTTCGAAAGCGTCGCCAGTGCCTGGTCGATACCGTCTTCCGGCAGCTTGACGACGACGCCGTTGTCCATGTGCAGGTCCCAGCGACGGCCGGATATCCAGACATAGGCCTTCACGCGGGCCTTCACGTCGGGCCACTTCGAGAAGGCTTCGTCGAGCGAAGCCGCCGCCGTTTCGGCATCGCGGCCGACGACGAGCGGCAGCGCCGAAAACTTGTTGTCGCGTAGCGGCGCAATGACGCTGCCGTTCTTCTCGATCAGGGAAAGCTCCTGCCCGTGCTGCCAGATCGCATAGGCCTGGCGCTCCTTGAGCTTCACCTCGATCGTCTTCGGATAAATCTTGCGGACCTCGACATTTTCGACCCAGGGAAGATGCGCGATCTTCCTGCGGGCGGCATCGACGTCGAGGGCGACCAGCGAGGTCGTGCCGTCAAGGCCGATCAACTGCAGGATCTCGATTTCGGAGGTCT
>NZ_VSZV01000063.1:0-2411 GCF_008919455.1 Rhizobium sp. PEPV16 | reverse complement strand
TCAGGCCGGTGAACATGCGACCCTCGACAATTTCATCGACAATGCGGCGGATGCCGTCTCCGAGGAATGCAATTTCGAATTTCTGCTACGCATTGCAAAACAAGGGCTTAACCGGCCGTCGGCCGCCAACATCGACCGGTTGCCGCCGCTGGGCGCACGCATCGCCGTGGCGCGCGATGTCGCCTTTGCCTTTTCCTACGAGCATATGTTGCTCGGCTGGCGCCGCCGGGGTGCTGCGATCTCCTTCTTCTCTCCGCTTGCCGACGAGGCACCAGCTACCGATGCCGATGCGATCTATCTGCCTGGCGGTTATCCTGAGTTGCACGCCGGACGGCTCGCAGAGGCGCAGAATTTCCGCGCCGGCATGCTCGACGCGACGGCGCGCGGCGCCAGGATTTACGGCGAGTGCGGCGGCTACATGGTGCTCGGCGACGGGCTGATCGATGCGGAGGGCAAGCGCCATCAGATGCTCGGCCTGCTGCCCGTCGTTACCAGCTATGCCGAGCGAAAGCGCCATCTCGGCTATCGCCGTGTCGTGCCGCTCGACGGCGCCTTCTTCGCGCGGATGATGACGGCCCATGAATTCCACTATTCCAGCGTCGTCTCCGAGGGCGAGGGCAAGCGGCTTTTTCAGGTGCAGGATGCGGTCGGGACCGATCTCGGCATGGCCGGGCTGCGGCGCGAGCAGGTGGCGGGGTCGTACGTGCATCTGATCGATCTAGCCGGAGCAACGGCTGCATGAGCGCACCGATCGTCCATGGTGGCGGGATCACCGCGGCTGCCGCTACCTTCGGCGGCAGGCCGGACGACTGGCTCGATCTTTCCACGGGCATCAATCCGTGCCCTGTCGCCCTGCCTGACATTCCGGCGCGAGCCTGGCACCGCCTGCCGGACAGGCACCTCGCCGACGAGGCGAGGCGTGCAGCGCGCGATCACTATGGCAGCGGCGAGATCCTGCCGCTCCCCGTGCCCGGCACGCAATCGGTTATTCAGCTTCTGCCGCGCCTCATCGAGGACGATAGGATCGCCGTGACGGACAACAAGGTTGCCGTGGTATCGCCGACCTATGGGGAATATGCGCGTGCCTTCGCCTCTGCGGGTTTTGCCGTCGATGCGGTCGACGATCTTGCCGCGATCGGGAGCGAGCATCGGCTGACCGTCGTCGTCAATCCGAACAATCCCGATGGGAGGGTCTGGCCGACCGATACGTTGATTGCCGCGCACGACAGGATGAAGGCAGCAAACGGGTTTCTTGTCGTCGACGAGGCCTTCGGTGATACCGATCCGGCGCTCAGCCTCGCATTCCGGGCGCCGCAGCTTCCGAACCTCATCATCTTCCGCTCTATCGGCAAGTTCTTCGGACTTGCCGGCCTGCGGCTCGGTTTTGCCATTGCGCGGGATGATATTCTCGAGCGTTTCGAAGACTGGCTCGGTCCCTGGGCAGTCTCCGGCCCGGCTCTTTCGATTGCAGGTTCGCTGCTGCGCTCGGACGTTTCTCCGATCCGCGGCCGCATCGATCAGCGCAACGCCGGCCTGCATGCGCTGCTGAAGGGCGCCGGGTTGCAGATCTCCGGAGGGACGGCGCTCTTCACCCTTGTCGCCGATGCGAGAGCCGGCGACATTTACACGCATCTCTGCCGCCATCATATTCTCGTCCGCAAGTTCGACTATGCGCCGGATTGGCTGCGTTTCGGGCTGACGCCCGATCCGGCGGCCGACAGGCGGCTTGGCGAAGCCCTTCAGAGAATTTAAGCGATGACGATCGACGAAAACCTTCTCGTACTGCTTCTGGCGCTGCTGCTCGACCGGATCGCCGGCGATCCGCAATGGTTGTGGTCGCGGATGCCGCATCCCGTCGTCATGTTCGGCGCCGCGATCTCCTATGCCGACCGGCAGCTCAACCCGGCAAGTCTCACCGGCTCGCAACGCCGAATGAACGGTATCGCCGCCATCCTGGCGCTGCTTCTGGTGGCGATAGCCGCAGGCTTCGTGTTCAACCGGTTCTTCGCGCTGTTCGGCCTTGCCGGCATCTTGCTGGAGACCGGGCTGGTGGCGATCTTCCTGGCGCAGAAAAGCCTTGCCGATCACGTCGCGGCCGTCGCCGTCGCCTTACGCGACGAGGGGCTTGCCGGCGGGCGGACCGCCGTTTCCCGCATCGTCGGACGCGATCCCGAGACGCTGGATGAGCCAGCCGTCTGCCGCGCGGCGATCGAAAGCCTTGCCGAGAATTTCTCCGACGGCGTCGTGGCGCCGGCTCTCTGGTATGCCGCCTTCGGCCTGCCAGGGCTCTTCGCCTACAAGATGCTGAACACGGCGGATTCGATGATCGGCCACAAGTCGGAAAAATACATCGATTTCGGCTGGGCGGCCGCCCGGCTCGACGATATCGCCAACTGGCCGGCCGCCCGCCT
>NZ_VSZV01000056.1:0-1975 GCF_008919455.1 Rhizobium sp. PEPV16 | reverse complement strand
TTTCTATCATGTTTCTCTTTCCCAAATCGACCGATGCGTCAGGATGCCGCCAAACCGACTACTTTGCGTATGCGCTTGACCCCGGCCGAGAATACGAGTTTGTAGAAATCATTCATCCGCTGGCGCCGCATCTGTGCGAAAAAGCCCAACACGCGCAGTCGCATTTGTTCGTTAACTTCAACGGGGATCTTTTGCAATTTCCCCGGCGCATGCCCGAGGCTGCCGGCGTAATAATCGACATCGCTGCAGTGGACTCCGCTGTCATCAAACCCTGAGTTCTCCACAAGGCTCTGGCGAGGGTAAAGGGTCAGCATATTGTCCAGATAAGCGCTGGCATGCCACCTGATCGCCCAAGATTGATTCTTGCCTTTGACTTGATTGCGCAGCATCGCGAGGAAAAAGGCGTTCCCACCGTAGTCGAAAGCTTTGGCAAGGCCTTTCTCTTTCAGGCCCATCAGAAGCTTAGCCCCATTGGGTTCGAAATGTTTCCATGCCCGGGCCCACGTGGCCCATCCCCAACAGTCCGCCCCACGTAGAAAATAGCTCTCGGGAGCATCGTCATTGGGGACTGGATAGGCGTAACCGTGAATGCTGGCGACGCGCTCCTCATCTGCATAAAGATCCAGCCCCTGGTTCATATAGCGCAAGAAGTCAGGCGAGGTTATCAGGTCATCCTCGACGACGATGACGCGGCCATATTGTTCGCACAGGCGCCCGACTCCATCGATGATAGAACCTGCAAGGCCATAGTTTCTTTCACGTTCGACGACGGTGACCGACTTGAAACCCGTTACCGTCTTTGCCTGTTCACGGACCTGGCGCACGCGCTCCGCTTCTTTTTCATTGCGCTGACCGTCGCAAAAAATGAACAGCGGCGTCTGTTCCGCCAATTCGTTTGCCTGCAATGCAGCGACGGTCCGTGCCATATGCATGGGACGATTGAAGACAAAAAGTATGACTGGTGCGCATTCCATGATTATTCCCAGCATTTCCTGCGTTGCGCAAATTGCTCGAGTCTATGTACGAATAGGGTCTCGGCTTCGAGCCGCTCCGTGTCGATCGCTTTTAGCTGCTTACGCCCTTTTTCGATCAGATCAACTGCCACCGCAGGATCCCGAATGCGCAACATTGCGTCGGCCCACTGCTCTGCGTCATTAGCGTCGGCAAACAACGCTGCATCGCCGACCTGTTCATTGAGGTGTGCCGAATAGATCAACGGGCGGCCGACTGCCCAGGCTTCCAACGGCGGTAGATTGGTCGGGCCAAAATAAGTCGACATCACGACGGCCAGAGCGCCTTCGTAAAGCGCGCGCATGTGATCGACCGGCACAAAGCCGAGAAACGTCACATTGTCAGAGACGCCTAACCGCTGCGCTTGCTGCTTGATCCGGGCCAAATTACCGCGGTCCGCACCCGAAAAGACCACGCGTATCTCGGAATTAACGGCCATCCTTTGCTTTAACAATGAGACCGCTTCAAGAATGCGTATATGGTTCTTATGAGGCCAGAATTGCGCCGGATAGAAATAATAGCCATCCCTCAGCCCGTAATTGCCGAGCACGGCTGTGCGATCGATCGAATGCGCTTCACCTAAGAACGGAGAGGGCTCGAACGGCATCGCAATCATGCGCTCTTCGTCAATTCCGTAGCGAACGACAATCCTCTTCAGGAGCTGATGTGATGCCACCATGACGGCGACGGCACGTGGCAGGCATGTGGAAAAGTGCCACTCTCGTTCTTCGAATCTGCCATCGGAGCTAACTTCCGGAAATTCGAGATCGTCCCGATGACAGAGATCAAGGACGGTCGTGACGTAGTTGAGCTTGCGGAAATAGTTCGGAGTTGAGGAATGGGTAACGAAATACGCCAGATCCATGCCCGCTTTCAGCAGCGCATTTTCGATTTTGTTTGCCATCCACGCTTTGCCAATTTCCTTGCGGCTTAAGCGGCGCAACACGGCGAGTGCAATTCGAGA
>NZ_VSZV01000085.1:0-3478 GCF_008919455.1 Rhizobium sp. PEPV16 | reverse complement strand
AGATTATCCTGCCGGCGGAGATCAAGGCCTTCCTTGCCGCCTCCAACGGCTTCAACGGAGAGGTTGGCCAAGGTTATCTGATCCTGTGGAGTGCGACGGAACTCTCCGGGGCTGACGGCTATGAGATCTTCGAATTCCGCGACGACCAGCTGCTGATCGGTTCGAATGGCGGCCCGACCGCATATGGCTTCGTCAAGGGCGACTATATTTCCATTCCCTTCGTCTTTGCCGGAAACTGGCTGAATGAAGTGCGTGTTCTCGGCCGCTCTTTCGAGGAGTTCATCGAGGCGATTGAGCGCGGCGAAGGTTGGTAAGGCCATTTGCCTGGCGGTCCGGCTTGCGGCTACTATTGACTCATGTCGCAAAAGAGAATCCGAGGCTTCACCTTCTGGTATGGGGCACCGACGCCCGATATCTGCCCGCTCTGAGGCGAGCCTCCAAGCCAAGAGAATTTGGAAGGCCGCTGCGCATCTCGCCAATCGCGAGCTAGCGTCGCAGAAGTCAAACTGGTGCGACTGACTTTTGCGACATACTGGACGGCGCACGCGGCTTGCTGAAAACTGCGATGGCGGAGCAGTGCTAGGATCGCCGGGCAGGTACTGAGGAAGAGTTGCAGGCCGACAAGATTGTCGGGGCTTCAGATGCCTTTCTGGAGATCGACGGCACCGGCCTGCCGAAGAAGGGTGACTATTCTATTGGGATATCCCGCCAATGGATCTCTTCCGGTTTGGTTATCGTGGTGCGGGTGCCGGTTTTGCAACGTTCGCATTGAGAGGTTTGCGCGGAAACTCCCGCAGTTCAAGCCAACCGGTTCACACCGGGCAACGGTTGGCATTCGGTGGCAGGCAGACACGGGCGCGACCGCCGGCCTGCGATGGTCGATCGTATCGATGAGCCCCCGACCCTGATGGCTGAAGCCATTATTTGGGCGTATCTGTACTTAATGGAGGTTTCCATCCTGAGCGACAAGCCGACCGCCTTTATAGACGGAGCGCGATCTTGGGACTGAGACGAAATTCTCCATACGGACCAGTCGGATTTCATCGATCTGGAGAGGTCCGTTAGCGCCGCGCGTCAGGCTTCAACCCTCGGCCTGACGCCGGCGCCCCTTTGGCACAGCCCGGAAATGTCGGCGGTCGTTTTCGACCGCCTGCCGGGAGCCTGGCATACCGCCAGAATGGACGACCTGCGCAAGCGCGATGTTCTGGAAAGTGTCATCGCCGCCAAGAGCGCCCTGCATGGCAGCAGGCCGCTTGGCGAAACCTGGACGGTGTTCGACCGCATCCGCGTCGTCGAAAAAGCGCTTGCCGATGCAGGCATCGCAGAGGTTGCCGCAGACGGATGGTGGATGCGCGAATGCGTCGGAGATATCGAAGCGGCGATCATCGCCACCGGCTTCGATGAAAAACCAGCCCATGCCGACGGCCTTGCCTCCAACATCATGATCGCGCCGGATGGTAGAGTGCAACTGGTCGATTTCGACGAGGCCCGCAATGTCGATCCGTTCTACGACATCGGCATCCTGCTCAACGAGGCCTTCCAGTTCGACAGCGAAATGCAGCCGGCGCTCGAAATCTTCGAGGGACAATTTCGCCAGACGTCGCTCAACCGCTGCCGCCTTTACGCCATTGCTGACGATCTCTTCTGGGGCATGTGGGGCATGCTGATGGACAGGGTTTCGCCGCGCGGCGGTATCGAATTCCTGAAATATGCGCAATGGCGCCTGTTGCGCTGCCGGATGGCGCTTCGCAATCCGCGTTTCGAATTCATGCTCCGCACACTCTGAGAGATCAAACCATGGAAAAACGATTGGGAGAAGCGGCAAACGAGGCGGAAGCGGAGATCGAATCCCTGCTGCGTGAGATTGAGCCGTGGTCGGCACGCGAACTCCACTACGGTCCGGTGCACGGCGGTATCAGCAATTCGAACTGGCGGGTCAGGGTCGCAGGCGAACTGGGCCATTTCTTCGTCAAGGTTCCTGGCCGCGGCACTGAGATGTTCATCGACCGCAAGGCGGCGCTGGATGCCAGCCGCCGGGCGCAGGACCTCGGCATCGGCCCGAGGATCTACGAGTATCTCGCTGACAGGGGTGTCGAGATTGCCGACTACATCGAAGGCCGCCGCGCCTGCACCAACCGCGATTTCCAGGATCCGACGGTGCGCAAAGCCGTCGTCGGGCTCTACCGCACCTTCAACGATTCAGGCAGACTGCCGCTGACCAAGACGATCTTCGACATGATCGACGAGCATATCGAGCAGGTGCGCGACCTGGGCGGCGCCTTTCCGATCGATTTTGCCTGGCTTTACAAGCAATACCGGCTGGCGCGTGCAGCTCTCGAAGCCTCCGGCATCGATCTCGTTGCCTGCTTCAACGATCCCATGGCGGGTAATTTCATGGTCGCCGACGACAAGTCGCTGATGCTCATCGACTACGAATATGCCTCCAATAACGACCGTTGCTACGATATCGGCATCTGGTGCGGCGAGATGTTCTTCTCCGATGCCGTGGAGGCAGAGGTTATAGAGGAATATTTCGGCCGTTTCGATCCGCGAATGAAGGCCCGTCTTGCCGTGCACCGGGCGCTTGCCGATGTGAAATGGTCGACTTGGGCCATGGTCCAGAATGTCGTCTCGGCGCTCGATTTTGATTTCTACAAATATGGCGCTTGGAAACACATGCGCGCTCGCGCGGCCATGCAGGATCCGCGCTGGGTCGAGTATCTCAAGGCCGTTTGATCCGGTGGATTTTTCAGATGATCGGCGGAAAACCTGACTCGAATTCCGAGCCCATTTCCTAGGTGCGCGATAATCGCATGAGCATGCCACTCTGGCATCCCTATAGAGCAGGCGAGCGAACTTGAGCCATGGTCAGAGCAGGATTTTGCAGACGGCCCGGTGACTCTTACTATCGCCGGCACAGCGAATTGACGAAGGTGCAGCGCGAAAGCGCAGCAGACAGGCCAAGAAAGCCGAAGTTGTCGATGTCGTTTCGCAACCATCTCCACACGTTGGGATCACTTCCGACGATGCAATCAGGCTCGATGGAGAAATCAGGCTGCTGCGGGATCGGTTGGCGAAGAAGCTTCGGCTGCAAAACGCACAACTGAAGAGGATGCTGGATCGGTTCGAACGCTGACGCCGCATTATCCACTCTCCGGGTTTGGGCAGCCTGAAGAACATATAGTCTTTAAGGCGCCGCCGAAAACGCGGCTTCGGGCTGACTAGCGACCGAAACAGTAACCTGCGCTCGCGCTCGAATGTCCGCTGATCAAAAGAACTGGCGCCGGTTCGTACCTCGCGATGACCTTTGAATCCACGCAGGCGCCGGCATTATAATCGGGCTCAAAACCGTTGTAGCAAGTCATGATGGGATGTATCACACAGCCATCCATCCCCCATCGACCAGCATAATGTGTCCATCAATTTGCGTTGCTTCATCGCTGGCGAGGAACAAAGCGGCTTTTGCGACTTCCGGCTC
>NZ_VSZV01000305.1:10617-33678 GCF_008919455.1 Rhizobium sp. PEPV16 | reverse complement strand
GGCTTGGCTTCCGCGGCCGTGAGAGCGGCGGACGACCGCAAGGCGGAATAGAGGCTTCTTGCCCCGTACCAGACCAGAAACATAGCTCCCCCGTAGCGCATGACGGGATCGAGCCAGGGCATGAACCTGGCGATTTGATGGAGGCTGGTCACGCCAAGCACGATCAGCGCGGCATCTGATACCGCGCATGCGAGGCAGACGGCGAAGATATGTTCGTTGCGCAAGCCCTGACGGAGAATGAAGGCGTTCTGCGCGCCGATGGCGACGATCAGGCTGAGGCCCATCATCAGGCCGGTTCCATAGATCGAAAAATTCATCTCTTCGGCCAACGCCCCTCATTTCGGTGAGGTTGCGCTATCGCTATTTCGAGAATTAGGCTAATTAATCCAACTTATCCAGATTAAGTGAAACTAATCCATGCTCGACTATCCCGCTCTTCGCGCCGTCGCGACCATTGTCCAGACAGGCAGCTTCGAAAGAGCTGCGACCGCCTTGAACGTGACCCCTTCGGCCATTTCGCAGCGCGTGAAGCAGCTCGAAGAGCGTCTCGGCGTCGTCCTCATCGTCAGAGGCACGCCGTGCACGGCGACCGAAAAGGGAGAATGGCTCTGCCGCCATATGGAGAATGTCGGCATGCTCGAAGCAGAACTCTTCGGGCAACTGCCGGCCCTCGTCGATCCCAACGAACCAGGCCAAAGGGTCACGCTTCAAATCGCGACGAACGCCGACAGCCTCGGAACATGGTTCGTCGAGGCCATGTCGAATTTTGCCAAAAGCTCTTCCTATCTGCTGAATGTCGCCGTCGACGACCAGGACCATACCGCCGAATGGCTGCAGCGCGGACGGGTGATCGCCGCCGTCACCAGCCTGGAAAAACCGGTCCGCGGATGCCGGCGTTTTGCTCTCGGCGTTCTGCGTTACCATGCAACGGCAACCCCTGACTTCGTCACAAGCCATTTTCCACAGGGCGTGACATCAGAGGCGATCCGTAACGCCCCGGCGCTGACCTTCAATCAGAAGGACAGGCTGCAAAGCAGCTGGGTACGACGAACATTCGGACGCGATCTCGATTATCCCACCCACTGGCTGCCGTCGCCGCAGAGCTTCGTCGAGGCGAGCCTTTCAGGCATGGGATGGGGAATGAACCCGACCCAGCTGACCCGCGAGCACCTCGCATCCGGACGGCTGATCGAGCTGGTGCCCGACACGCCACTCGATGTCCCGCTTTACTGGCAGATAAATCGCCTCGCCGCCGACCGCCTGGCGGATCTGACACGCGAAGTCGTCACCGTGGCCAAGCGCCGCCTTTGATGCATCACTCAAAAATGCAGCATCATCCCGGTGAACGGGTCGCTTTTATCAGACGTAAGCCGTGCGGCTGCCGAACTCGCTGGTCTCGTCAAAATTCGTCGTGCCGATACGCTCGCTTTCGCCGGAAGTTCTTTCGGAGCGCCACCGGCAGGCTTCGATGCAGCAGACGCCTGAGTTTGGCTGCTCTCGCTCGCTTTGATCTTGGCAATCTTCGCTTCCAGCGTCGCGATGGATTTTTCGACGTAGCCTTCTCTTACTCGTCCTGCGTTTCCGACCGGGCTGCCCCGCTCCTATGCTATGGCGATGATCTCCAGTTCCTGGCCTCCTGTCTCCACCATATCCCCAACAGCCTTGCCCATCAGGAGCCGCGCCACCGGGGAGACATAGGAAATGGACCCGGCCTTCGGATCGGCCTCGTCCTCTCCGACAATGCGATAGGTCTGCACACGCCCATCGTCACGACGGAAAGTCACCGTGCTGCCGAAGGCGACGGTATCGATTGACGTAGGGGCAGGCATGAGCTGAGCGGTGCGAAGTCTTGCGGCTAAGTAGCGAAGATCACGCAAGGGATTGGCCGTCTGCCGCCGCCGTTCGTTCACGTCTTCGATGGGGCTCGCAGCATCATAGGCCTCGCGAGCCTGCTGGAACTGCAATTCCAGAGCCTTCAATCCCGCTTCCGTGACCATATTCGGATGCGGCGAAATCGGACGATCGGGCAGCAGGGTTTCCGAAGCGGTTTCGAAACTCTCTTCCTTGGTGAAAGCGACGGCCAATCTCGAACTCCGTTTTAGCGCGATGCGGTCTGGCAGCTGAGGGGCAACGCCCCAACCCTTTGAAGGAATCATACACCGACTGCAGGCGAACCGCCAATCTGGCTCATCGACGGTTGCTTCGGTTACCCCGTAGCCTCGGAGCGTTGGGAACGTCCTGCGCGGCGTGGCGTTTACACCCCACGGTGCGCCGTGGCGCATCCGGATCGATCCCTGGTGCAACGTGGTGGGAAAGAAGCGAATGTCCGGTGAGCAGCGAGAGGGCCACCATACGATCGGGAAAGAAACATGTCTTCGTTCCTGACGGATGCCATGCCGCTGACGCCAAGCTGGTGGGATATCGGCGCGCGGATTATACTGACATTGATTGCCGGCGGCCTCATCGGACTCGATCGCGAGCGCGGCGGCCACGCAGCAGGCTTCAGGACCACGATCCTGGTGGCGCTTGCCGCCTGCCTGGCGATGATCCAGGCAAACCTTCTTCTGTCTATATACGGAAAGACGCCCGGCTCGTTCACGCAGATGGACGTGCTGCGCTTTCCGCTCGGCGTCCTGACGGGCGTGGGCTTCATCGGCGGCGGAGCGATCCTCAAACGCGGCGACATGCTGACCGGGGTCACGACGGCGGCGACGTTGTGGTTCATGACGGTGGTCGGCCTTTGCTTCGGCGGCGGCCAGATCCTGACCGGCATCGCGGCGACAGTGATTGGCTTTATCGTCCTGTCGCCGTTGAAGCGTCTGGACACATGGCTGCGTTGCGAACAGAAGGCAACGCTTGTCGTCCGCGCCTCGAACGGCAATATCCCGGACCTATCGGAAGTGCTGAACCCGCTCGGATGCCATGCAGGCTTCCTGTCGCTCCACCGAACGACCGATAGCGCCGAGGTGACGTTCGAGCTGCGATGGCTCGCCAAGTATCCTGACATGTCGGCGCGCGCGATCCTGAACGCGCTTTCGAACACGCATGAGGTCGCGGATTTCTCCATGAAGTCGATGACGACATAAGCTTCGCAGTTACACGCCGGCGGTTCGACATCTCTCATTTCGCGACGTGCTGAGGTTTGCCTTTCCTCTTGATTGAGGCAAATTCCTCAAGCTGTTTCTCGCTCATGGATTCCACCATCTGTTTCGAGGCGCCTTTGAGTTCGCTCTTCGGCGTCTCGCCACGCTTGGCCGAAAGTGCGGCGCCTGCCGCCTTCTGCTGGGCCTTGGATTTGGCTGGCATATCGATCTCCTTTTGCTTGGACAGAACGGCCGCCGGCGTCAAAGCTTCTTGAGTTCGTCAGGTTGTGTGCAGCGCACTTTCCCGATTTGTCGCTCTCGACGATATATTGCGGCTCGGCCCTCGATACCTTCACGCTGTGGCCTTTGATGCCGAAAGGGGTGAGCGGTTTTCGGCATCATGCCATGGTTATGCCGTTCGAAGGAGGCTGCGGCCCGCAAGCCGCAGCCGACAGGCTGTCAGTTGATGGTAGCCCATTGGCTTCGGACATCTCTGGCGTTCTTCGACAGATGGACGTGGGCATCCACGTGATCGACCCAATCGAGCGGGATCAAGTGGTGCTTTCCATCCCCCGAGTCGGTCTTCGTCAGTTTGATGCGGGTGGTGCCGTCGAGGTGATCGACCGTCCCGACATGGGTGCCGTCGGCAGCCCGAACTTCCATATGTTCACGAATCTGATCTGCGGAAATCATCGTTTCCTCCTTTGCATCATTGCCAGATACGAAGCGGCAACGAGGTGGAGCGGACTTGGTTCCAAACATCCGCGACCGTGTTCAATCAGCAGTCACGTCCCAATTGTCACCCGGGTTGAAGGTCCTGACGCCAGCAGCTATTTTTTCAGTCTCCCGGCCGAGATCGGCCTGGTAGACCGTACCGTTCGCGTTGACTGCGAATGTGTGCACGCCGGTTTCGCCATATCGGATCGGCCAGGCGATAACGGCAAATCCTGCGATCATATTGCCGTTGATCACATAATCGAACTCTCCACCCGCGATGTTCGGCCCCTGGCCGTCGATGATCCTGTAGCGATAACCGTAATAGCCCTCGCCGGCTTTCGCCTTATCAAGCGCCGCATTGTCTTCGAGGGCATTGCCCGCCGGGCTATCCCCCTCGCCGAGATCAGGCGACCAATAGAGACCATCGGTTTTGCCGTCGCTGCTGATCAGTCTCTGGGCATATTCCAGAACGCCGTCGTCATCGTGGTCGGCGGAAGAATATTCCTTTTGGGCGTCGACATAGGCCTTCATCGTGTCAATGGTCTGCAATTCGTTCTCGCCGACGCGACGATTGATGATCTCCTCGAACCCGGCATAGGTATCGAAACCCCATTTGCCATCGTCGCCCTTCACGATCGGAAATGGTAGAGGCCACATTTTGTCGCCGATCTCGATGATCTTGCGGCCATCGACGTCCTTCACGACGATCTTCTTCTTCGTGCCGTCCCGGATCTGTGCGTAGGTGTCCATCACGCCTTCGCCTGCCTTCGCTTTCGCTGCATCAATACCCAGCAGCGCCGTAAACTTGTCGAAGTCGTCGGCCGCCAGGGCCGCCTTGAAAGCGTCGACGACCTGTTCCGCCGTCTCGAACACGGGCGGATCGCTCTGCGAAGCGAAGCCCGAGATGACGGTCGCATCGGATGGCTCTGCTGCAGATGTCGGGACCGCATTGGTGGCGAGAGCCGCAAGAGCGAACACAGAACCCAGAAGCATGTTTCTGACTGACTTTGTCATGACTTTCCTCCTTCTTTCGGTCACCGACGACCGCCGCCGCGGCCACCGCCGCCGCGGCCGCCGCCACCGCCGTGCATTGCTCTACCGCCGCCACGATTGCTCCCGGCCATGGCCTGTCTGCCGCGGTTGGACTGCATCTCAGCGCGCCTGCCGCTGTCGACCTGACCAAGGGCCGATGGCTTTCTCGGCCGGCTGTCGACCCGGGCCGCGGGCTTCGGCTTTGCGACCGGGCGTTTGGCGTTGACCCCGGGCCTTGCGTTTTCGGCAGCCCTATTCGGCGTCCTTGCCTCGGGTCTGCGGTTCTGCGCAGCCTGCGCGCCCTTCCCGCCCCCAGGAGCCGCTCCTGCATTGCCTGCCTTGTTGCGAGCAGCATTGACCCTGTCCGCATCGATCTTGCTCTTGCGGACATCGTTGACACTGATTTTGCCTGGCTGATCGCGGATCGTGTTCGCACGGTCGTTGCCTCTTGCTCCGACCCTGTTGTTGCCGTTCGCCTCGATACTGGTCCGGAAGGAGCTGCGGTCGATCTTGTTGAACTGCGCGCTGTCGAAACCGATCTTGCTGCGGTCGACCTTCTTCCAGTCGACGTCGTTGATATTCACTTTGCCGTTTATGTTGTTAAAGCAGTTGTTGCAGTCGATATCGACGTTGCCGTTCCAGCGCCCGCCCCATACACCCCAACGGTTCCAGTCGACGGCAGCCGCCCACACTGCTCCCGTCACCACGCCGGCAAAAAAGGTGGCGGTCGGATAGTAGTAGTTCGGATACGGCTCGGAATAGTAGCCGATCGGCGCGGCCACATAATTCGGTTCATACAGCATCTCCGGCGCATACTGCGGAACGTAGATCTTGTCGGGACTGGCGGAGACGATCACGACGTTGTCGTTCTCCTGGCTGACCTTGATCTTGTCGTCCGTCTTGATGATGCCGTCGGCGACCGCTTTGTCGCGCAGTTGCTGTATGGCGATCAGAACGTCTTTCTGCTGGTAGGAAAGCGCCTCTCCGAGAGACTGCGTCCAGTCCAGATCCTCGCTCATCATCGTCACGATCTGAGGATAATTCAGCAGCGATACGATGCTGCCATCCCACGTCGTCTTCGGTTTGAGCTCGGGCTGCTTCTTCAAGGTTTCGAGAAACCGGGCTGCTTCCACGACCTGGAGTGGGTAGAGCGACGCCGACGTGACGAGCGCAACCAGTTCGTCCGGATAAAGCGCGATCCGCGCCACCAGGATTTCGAGTTCGTCCTCGCTCAGCGGCGCCGGCGCGTCGTCTTCCGCCACGACGGGACTGGAAGCGGCAGGCTCCTGGGCGGCTGCGGTCAGCATCGGATGTGGCGAAAACGGGAAACCTGCAAAAGGCAGGAACAAGCCCGTGGCGAGTAACAATGCGTGAGGTCTAGCCATCTCAAATCCTCCCTGCGGTCAGACATGGTGTGTAGGCTGCCGGCTTTAGTATATTCATATATACTTACATTCATTCCAGTGGCGAGGAAATGTCATGCCGATATCCTCTTCGTTTCCCTCGTCCGCGGCCACAGGATGACGGCGAACAGCAGCGCGTAGATCAAGGCCACTGCGACATAGACGATGCGGGTGGCGAAGGATTCTGCAGCACTCCCCGGCAGAGGCGAGACCCCGAGGCCGAAGAGGATCAGGAAGGTCGTCAGGGCGCCGGCAAAAACCGGCGCGTCCTTCGACCGGGCGGCCGCGCGCCCTCCGATGAGGAGGACGACGACGAGAAGAATGAGGAAGATCGAGAGAAGATTGGGGCGCAGCGACAACACTGCATACGCAATGGAGGCAAGCACACCGCCGAAGAGATTGACGAGCACGAGCCCGATCGCCGCCCGAGCGCTCGCGGCAACGTCGAGCTGCCCGAGCAGCGACGCCACCGTGATCGGAATGACCGCCGCGGCGGTCAGGTTGTCGCTCGTCAGGCAGATCACGACGGAGCCCAGAAGGATGACCGTGTTTGCCAGCGCCCGAAGCAAGGCCGGAGGCCGCTCCTCGATCGCCACCGCCTCAATCTCCGGGGAGAACGGCTCGGGAAAGACCGCATGGGCGAACCACATCAGAACCGTGCCGGACAACACCCCGGCGACCAGGATGGATAGGATGGAATTGGCGAGTTCCTTGTTCAGGATGCCCAGCAGAGGCACGATGATCGAAACGACGAGCACGAGAAAGACAGCCGCTCCTCCCTTTCCCGTCGACTGCGCGGCAAAACACGCGAAATAGGTCAGTCCCAGGATCAGCAGAAAGGGCGCCGGACGGTCGCCGAGCACGTTGGTCAGAACCATCATTGCGATCCCGGCGATCAGGATGACCATCGCCGCGCCGATGGTCTTGCCGAGCGGCATGGGTCGTGAACTTCCGAGCAGAAACTGGGCGGCAAAGAGCGGGCCGAGGAAAGGCACGATGGCCCCGGCATAGACCGCGAACGTGAAGCCGATGGAGACTGCGAATGCGACCCGCAGTCCCTTGCGTTTCTGCTCCTCGACCGCGGGGCTCCTCTCAGCGGACATAGGTCAGCACCGACATGATGCGGATCCAGAGCGACCCCCAGGCATTGGTGACCGGATTGTCGCCCGTGTAGATGACGACGGTCGCCTGCGATCCGTAGCGCACGCCGCCCTTCGGCCTCTGCGCCTCCTCGATGATGAGCCGGACCGGAAACCGCTGCGGCTCCTGGACCCAGCCGCTATCGCTCCGGATCGTCGGCAATCCGGTGTTCGGATCCGTGCTGCCTTGCGATACGCCGAAACCAACGCTCTCGACTTGGGCCGGAAACACTCGACCGGGAAGCGCGTCGAAAAGGACTTCCGCCTGGTTGCCGACTGCGACCTTCTCGAGGCTGTTCTCCTTGAAGGCGGCGGTGATCCAGATTGTTCCGACATCGATAAAGGTCATGGCTGACTGTCCAGCCGACACGACCTTACCGGTTGTAAGTTGGAGGTTGGTCACGACCCCGGCCGAAGGTGCCTGAACGGTGGTCCGCACCAGATCGAGTCGTGCCTTTTCGAGCGCCGCCAAAGCCGCCCGGAGCTGCGGATTGTCATTTCCGCTCGGCCCGAGCTGCTCTTTGGCCTTGGCCAGCTCAGCCTCAGCACCAGTGACGGCCGCCTCTGACTGACCGAAAGCCGATTTGGTTGAATCAGCCCGCGCTTTGGAATACACGCCCCTCTTTTGCAGCTCTTCGGCGCGCGCAGATTGTTCGCGAAGATTGTCCCGATCGACTTGGGCCGTTACGAGCTTTGCCTGCGCCGCATCGACAGCAGCCGTTGACGCGCCCATTGACTGGCCGACACTTGCAAGGCTCGCCTCGGCCTCATTGACCGCGAGCTTGTAGCGCTCGGGATCGATACGGAAGAGAACCTGACCGGTATCGACCCTCGAGTTGTCGACGACTCCCACTTCCACAACCCGGCCGGTGACTTCGGGCGCGATGCCGACGATATAGGCTTGGACCTGAGCCTGCGAGGTCGACGGCGTGCGCCGCTCCATGAAGATGGAGAGAACGAACAGGACGAGCGCCAGCAGGACGATGATGAGGGCTATCCTGCGGAGTGGATTCCGAGGCGTTGGGGAAATGGCAGGCTCGTCCAAATTTTCGGAAACCACGGCAATATCCTTCGGAGGCGTTTCGTTTCGTGGAAGCGCAAAGTTTCAGCGCGCAAAGTTCAGCGCTGGATGTGTGTCGCGATGGTCGTTACCGGGCGATGGAACGCAAGTAGGTAACCGTAACATACGCCTTGCGATGGCTTGTCGCCGGCCTGGTCGCACGCATCAGCGAGCCGTTGGCGGTACCGAGGCGTCAAGCGCGCCCTCTATCTCCTTGGAGAGTTCTGCGATCAGCTCCTGGTATTCGACGACGCGCTCGTCGCGTTTCGGATCGGTCGAGACGTTCCATTTCTGCAGCGCCGATTGGGCGTCGGCAAAGTCCCTGCAGATTTCCCGAAAGTCCTCACTGCGGGCAGAGAGATCGTCGATCGCCTTGATCCTGGCTGGAAACTGCCGACGGACTGCGGTCACGCCTTCGTCCATGGTCCACTCCTTACCGGCATTCGAGACGTCGCCACTGCAACGTGTGCCAGATCCGATCTTCATGGACGACGATCGGTTCGTGGAGTATGTTACCGTAACATACGGTCTGGCAGTGATGTGACTCCACGGGGGATTGGGGACAGACATGCAGACATCGATACCAGCAGAGGGGTCTGCTGCATCCATTTCTTCAAGGCCGGCGCCTCAAGCCGACGATATCAGCGAGCAACTGGAACGTGTCGTCTCCAGCCCTGAATTTCCAGGCGTCGGTCGCGCGGCAGCGTTTCTCCGCTATGTCGTCTCGGAAACCCTCGAGGGTCGGGGCAACCGGATCAAAGCCTATTCGATCGCGATCGAGGTGTTTGGCCGGGATCCCGGCTTCACCCAGGACGACCCGGTGGTCAGGATCGAGGCCGGACGGCTGCGGCGCTCGCTCGAGCGCTATTATCTCGTCGCCGGGCAGCATGACCCGGTCAGGATCGACATTCCCAAAGGCGGGTATGTTCCAACCTTCGCCTGGTCCTGTCCGGCATCAGTCGACATTGGAGACGAAGACGCTGGCGAAACATCACCCTCCGAGGTTCGCCCCGGACGCTGGTGGCGCGCAAAGCGGGTCTTGTTGCCGGGTGCTGCTGCGCTCGCTGCAGCTATTTCGCTCTATTGGATCGGGGCGCGGTCTCCCGCTCCGTCGCTCGAACGCGTTGCAAGCCTGTCGCCCGATCGGCCGGCCCTCGTCGTGGCCCCGTTTGCCAATCTCGGCGAAGGGCCGGAGGCGCAGCTATACACGGCCGGCCTGACTGAAGAGCTGATGACCATCCTGCCACGGTTCAAGGAGATCAAGGTCTTCGGCCGCGAAACGTCCAAGTCCCTCCCAGTGGATGTGGGCGCATCGGAGATCCGGGCCGAATTCGGCGCACATTATCTCCTTGCCGGCGGGGTACGCATGTCGGGCAAGCGCCTTCGTGTGACGGCCAGATTGCTCGATACGTCGGACGGCGAAATCCTCTGGTCGGAGAACTATGACAATGATCTCGCATCGGGAGACCTGTTTGCGATCCAGACGGATGTCGCCAGAAAGGTCGCGACCGCCATCGCCCAGCCCTATGGGGTCATGGCACAGATCGACTCCGCCGGTCCACCGCCTGATGATCTCGGTGCGTATGAGTGCACGTTGCGCTTCTATGCCTATCGTTCGGAACTGAGCGCCGAAGCGCATGCGCGCGTCCGGGATTGCCTCGAGGCTGCGGTTGCGCGGTTTCCGAGCTATGCGACCGCCTGGGCAATGCTGTCGATCGTCTATCTCGATGAGGACCGGTACAAGTTCAATCCGACACCAGGCCAGGATACAGCCATACAGCGGGCGCTCGATGCCGCCAGGCGCGCAACGCAGATCGATCCGAACAATACGCGCGGGCTTCAAGCACTGATGACGGCGCTATTCTTCGACAGGCAGCTCGCTGAATCACTGCGTGTGGGCGAGCAGGCGCTCGCCACGAACCCCAACGACACCGAACTGATGGGCGAGTTCGGAACCCGACTTGCGATCGCTGGCCAGTGGCAGCGCGGAGCAACCCTGCTGGACCAGGCCATCGCGCTCAATCCGGGCAGCGGCGGCTTCTACCACGGAACGCGAGCCCTGGCCGCCTATATGCTCCGCGACAACCACACCGCCGTGCTGGAGATCAGGCAGGCGAACATGCAGAAGTTCCCTCTCTTCCATGTTGTCGCCGCCATCATCTACGCGGAGGCTGGCATGATGGACGACGCCCGCCGGGAAGGACAGGTGTTCGTCAGCATGCGACCTGACTTCCTGCCGAACATTGTAACGGAACTCGCAATGCGCAACAGGCAGCCCGAAGATCGCGATCGTCTGATCGAAGGACTACGCAAGGCGGGGATGACGGTGCCTGATCCCGATGCAATCGCGTCGACCGCCGCCACCTCGGACCTGCAACCCCGCTGATACTATCTTCCCGACCGTAACATACCCGATCATACGGGCACGCCATCTCGTCTTCGCATAGTCTGACCTCAGTGCCGACTTCGACCGCCGCGGCGTGCGGCGTCGAGGCCTGTACGAACTTGACAGGGCTATGAGGAACGCCAGTGAGCACAGTAAAATGTCGTGACGGCCGAATTCAACCAAGCCTTTCCCTAGCGCAATTCCAGCAAAAGTGCGCAGCGGTTTTGCGTCCGGAATTGCGTGAAAACAAAAAGACAGAGCATTTCCGTGGCTCGGAGAAACCAGGAAATGCTCCGGGTTTGAAATGGATCTCGGCTCTGCTGCTCCTCTGCGCATTGGCCGGATGCGGAGGCCACCCGAAGAACGTCCTCATCCCGGTTGCCGATAGCGCGCCGAACGCCACCAAGGTCGACATGCTCGTGACCACGACGCGCAGCCGCTCCACCATCCAAGGCGAAATGTTCACAGGCGAGCGCGCACTCGCCCCAGCCTTTGCCGACATCACCGTATCCATCCCGCCTGCAAACGTCCGCAAGATCGGCGAAGTCGCCTGGCCGAGAAGACTTCCATCCAATCCGGCCACCGACTTCGCAACCTTGAAAGCCGAGGAGATCACGCGCGACGACGCAAAGAAATGGCTGAGCGCCTCAGTCAGGAAGAGCCGCGACCGCAGCGTGCTGGTATTCATCCACGGCTTCAACAACCGCTTCGAAGACTCGGTCTATCGCTTCGCCCAGATCGTCAAGGATTCCGGCGTCCACAGCGCGCCCGTGCTGGTAACATGGCCGTCGCGCGGCAGTCTGCTCGCCTATGGCTATGACAGGGAGAGCACCAACTATACGCGCAACGCATTGGAGACGCTCTTCCAGTATTTCGCGAGGGATCCAGAGGTGAAGGAAGTCTCCATCCTCGCGCATTCCATGGGCAACTGGCTGGCGTTGGAAGCGCTTCGCCAGATGGCGATCCGCAACGGCCGCCTCCCTGCCAAGTTCAAGAATGTCATGCTGGCCTCGCCCGACGTGGATGTCGATGTTTTCCGCCAGCAGATCGTCGACATGGGCAAGCAGCATCCGAATTTTACCTTGTTCGTTTCGCGAGACGATCGCGCGCTCGCGGTATCGCGCAGGGTATGGGGCGACGTCGCCAGACTCGGCGCAATCGATCCCGAGCAGGCCCCCTACAAGAAGGAACTGGCCGACAACCAGATCACGGTCATCGACCTCACCAAGGTCAAGGCCGGCGACAGGCTGAACCATGGGAAATTTGCGGAATCGCCCGAGGTCGTTCAGCTCATCGGTGCGCGGATTTCCGACGGCCAGACGCTGACCGACAGCAAGGTCGGGCTCGGGGACAAAATCCTCGCGGCGACCACGAGCACGGCGGCCGCCGCGGGTAGTGCCGCCGGCCTGATCCTTGCCGCCCCGGTCGCGGTCGTCGATGCGGATACCAGAGATAATTACGCCAGCCAGGTCACCGGCCTCACGGGTCCCGTGGGTACGCGACCGAAGGCGTCCGAGTGTACTGCCGCGGGCCGATCGAAGGAGACATGCAGGCAATAGCGCTTCACGAACCGGCAGACGCAACAGCTTCATCGAGATCAGGATAGACGATGCCTTTACTTTCCAAGATCCGCATGGTCAGGCCGCTTCTCATCGGGGCCACCCTGGTATCCATTCTCCTTTGTGCCTCCATTGCCGTGGCGCAGAGCACGACGCCTGCGAGCCCGCAGTCTGAAAGTGTCCAGCGCTTTATCGGCATGTTCTCGGATCCGGATGTCCAGCGCTTCCTGCAGCAGCAATCGGAAGCAGCCAAGGCCGTGACCGAACCGCCTGTCGCAACGCCGAACGGCGACCCTTCATTTTCGGAATTTGCGATGCGGTTCCGTGTCCACGCTTCCGGCCTTCTGGGGGCTATCCAGTCCTTTCCGTCGGAGACGATGCGTGGTGCGGCCATACTCGATCAGGACATCCAGGCGAGCGGCGGGACGCGGCCGATCTTCCTGGTCGCTGCCTTCGTCGCCGTCGGGCTGGCTGCGCAATGGCTGTTCTGGTGGATCAGCGCCGGCTGGCGCTCCTGGATGACACGCGCGCCCTTCGCGACGGTTCGCCAGAGGGTGATCGCACTGGCTGCGAGGCTTCTGTGGGCGGCATGTTTCGTTCTGTCGTTCGGCCTCGGCAGCATCGGCTTCTTCCTCTTGTTCCAATGGCCGCCGATCGTTCGGGAAATCGTCGTCGGTTACCTCTTTGCGATCGTGGTCTTCCGTCTGGCGAGCGCGCTTTTCGACGTGCTTCTGGCGCCGCGAGCAGAGGAAGAAGGCCGGTTTCGTGTCGTACCGATTACGAGGGATGCCGCCGGCCACTGGGCGAAACGCCTCGGCTATCTCGTCGGCTGGTATGCCTTTGGCTGGGTGACCATCCGCCTGCTCGGCACACTCGGTTTTTCCGTCCCGACCCGGCAACTCGTGGCCTATGCCCTCGGCCTCGTGCTGCTCGTCATCGGCATCGAAGCCGTCTGGAGACGTCCGTCCGAATTGACTGCCGGCCAGGCGAGCCGCATCGGCCCGCGAGCGCGGAACTGGCTCTGGACGGTCTACTTCGTTGCCGTCTGGCTGCTGTGGGTGGTGGGAGCGATGAGGCTGTTCTGGATCGCGGTGGTCTGTGCGGCACTGCCCGGCGCTATCGCCCTTACCAAGGCGTCGGTCGACAATATCCTGCGCTCTTCCGAGGACGAAGAGGACGGCCCCAAGAGAGGCACCGTCGTCTCGGTGGTCGTCGAGCGTGGTATCAGGGCGGCGCTGATCGTCGGCGCCATCATTCTGCTGGCGAACGCCCTGGATATCAGGCTGACGCAGATGACGATGCAGGATTCTCCGCTTCTGCGCCTCGTGCGCGGCCTCCTCAGCGCCGGCATCATTCTGCTCGTCGTCGATCTCGCCTGGAGCGTCGTGAAAGTGCTGATCGATCGCAAGCTCGGCGACACCGAAACCGTCCTCGAAGTCGGCAGCGAGCGGGAGCGGCGGCGCACGCGTCTCAGAACCCTGCTGCCGATCCTTCGCAATTTCCTCATGATCCTCTTCGTCGCCGTCGCGATCATGATGGCACTGTCGTCGCTCGGCGTGGAGATCGGCCCGTTGATCGCCGGCGCCGGCGTAGTCGGCGTTGCGATCGGTTTCGGCGCACAGACGGTGGTCAAGGACGTGATCAGCGGGATGTTCTACCTACTCGACGACGCATTCCGGGTGGGCGAATATATCCAGAGCGGCAGCTACAAGGGCACCGTCGAATCCTTCAGCCTGCGATCGATCAAGCTCAGGCACCATCGCGGCGCGGTCTATATCGTCCCGTTCAGCGAGCTCGGTGCCGTGCAGAACATGAGCCGCGACTGGGTGATCGAGAAGATGACGATCACCATCACCTACGATTCCGACATCGAGAAGGCCCGCAAGATCATCAAGAAGATCGGCCTGCAGCTGTTCGAGGATCCGGAGTTCAAGCCGACGACGATCGAGCCGCTGAAGATGCAGGGGATCGATAGCCTGGGCGACTCCGGCTTGCTCCTGCGTATGAAGGTCATGACGCTTCCCGGCCAGCAGTTCACGCTGAAGCGTCGGGCTCTGCGGATGATCCATGAGGCGTTCAACGAAAACGGCATCAAGCTCGCTGTGCCGACCGTCCAGGTCTCCGGCGGCAAGGACGACGCTGTTGCAGCCGCTGCCCAGCAGACGCTCGCAGCACAGAACGCAGCCGCCGCCGCAAGCCCGGCCTGAGGGCGGCATCTTCGAGGAAATGAAACACAGACGAGAGCAGTGGGAGGAAATGAAATGAAGATGTTGGTCATCCCTACGCGCATGCTTGCGACACTTGCCGTCATGATGACGGTCTGCGCGCCCGTCCTCGCTCCCGTCACGGCCGAAGCCGCCCGTCGTGGCGTGGCGGCATGCGGTCCGAGAGGCTGCGGCGCTGCAGCCTGCGGACCACGCGGATGCGCTGCGGTCGGACGCCGAACCGCTCCCGTCGTTCGCCCGCCCGTCCGGCGCGGCGTCGTGGTCGTCACCCCTCGCCGCTATTGGCGTCCGGGGACCGCCATCGCCGCGGGTGCTGCCATCGGCTTCGTCGCCGGAGCTGCCGCCGTCTCACTGGCAGGTTCGCCGCCGCAATCCGGCCAATGCTGGTACTACACCTCGCCTGCCAAGACGACGGGCTTCTGGGATGTGTGCCCGCGCTGAGCGGCTCGCAGAAAGACTGGCGAGTTCTTTTGGTTCTCTTCGTCACGATCCTCCCCCGGCTGGGGATGGTCTCGATTTTCGCGTCACAAATTTAGAGGGCACGTTCCATGGATTTCACAGTCATCGATGCCGCACTCGTCGGAAAACTTCTCCTGCTGCTTCTGATCGGCATGGGGCCGAAGATCGCCCTGGTGCCGTTTCTGGAAAAGACCCACGCCTTCGATACCGAAACCAAGGTGCGCATCGGCCGCCAGATGGTCCTGATCGCCGTCGTTACGGCTTTGATCCTTTTTGCCACCGGCGCGCTGCTGATGCGGCTTCTCCACATCACCGGCGGCGCCGTTGCCGTCGCCGGTGGCATCATCCTCGCGCTCATCGCCATCAAGATGGCATCAGGACCAACGGAGAAGCCGCATGACGACATTGCGGCGCCCGTCGATCCAGACAAGCTGGCCGTATTTCCGCTTGCGGTCCCTTACCTGCTCAATCCTGTCGGCATTACGATCATCATCATCGCCTCCGGCGAAGTCGTCTCGATCGCCAGCGCGATACTCGTCATCGGCCTGATCCTGATCGTCGGCGCATTCGACTATCTGGTGTTCACCAACATCGACAAGCTCGCCAAGCGTATGAAGCCAGTCACCATGATCGTCTCGGAGGTCGTCTTCGGCATTCTGCTGACCGCAGTCGCAGTCCAGCTGATCGTCGTCGGGCTTGGCAATCTCGGGATCATCACCCCGACCGCTGCACACTAGATCCGACAATTTTAGGCCGGACCCGGCCTAAAATTTGAACCGGGATTCTAAATCAAAGAAATAGAGCGTGATGTCGTCCGAAACCGCTCACGCATTTCGGCATCATGTTTAGCTGCAGATTTGCGATCCCCCTGCACGGAAAGCCGGGGATTAAGCTCGATGACCGGCTGCAAAGGCGTCACAGACGGCCGGCGGCACGCAACGATCATTCAATATCTCTGATGTTATCCATAAGTTCTATTCGTTTGAATGATGAGTTTTCAAAGCCCATATTAGGATCATGGACATGGACGAACCTCCCATTGACGACCATGCCCCTGACCCAAGAAAGGAACCGGAAAATGACCACGCTCACCTATCGCGGTGGTGGTAAGTCCCTCACCTCCAGTGAAAGCCGCTTCGACCTGGCACATTATGCCCGTAAGCTTGTGCTCGCCTGGACGCGCTGGCAGACGGCCCGCGAAATCGAAGCCATGCCCTTCGACATTCGCAAGGACATCGGCTGGCCGAGCACGGACGACAACAAACACCGGACCATGTAATGAATGCGACATTCCTCCCAAGATGAGGGCGGCGTCTGCACTGCGCAACGCCGCCTTTTTCGTAGCCTGACCGTCCATTCCTAAGCCATTTTCAACATTGATTTTCAGCCGCCTGTCAGCCTGTTTTATGCTTGCCCTCGGCCATTCTCGCGGTTTGACCGGCCAAATCGCCGGCGATGTCGCATATTTGCTCTTCCCGGCCGCATTTTTCCATGCCAGTGTCGCTTTCAAGACATCGGCGCGACGCATTCCGCGCAACGAATGTGTCATCGCCCCTCGAGCATGGATTTCGCTATGAACAGGATGCAGATCAAGAAGCGTTCGGTAGTCTTCTTTATGGTACCACAATTCACCATGCTGCCCTTTTCGGCGGCCGTGGACACCTTACGCATCGCCAATCGCATGCTCGGCTATCAGGCATATACCTGGCGGCTGACCTCCGTCGATGGGGAAAAAGTCTATTCTTCCTGCGGCATCGGCGTCGAGGCAAATTCCTCGCTTGCCGAGGAGCGCCGTCATCTCGGCGGCGAAAACCGGCCGGGCATGGTGCTCGTCTGTTCCGGCATCGATGTCGAGCAGTTCAACAACAAGTCGGTCAATGCCTGGCTGCGTGAATGCTACAATCGCGGTGTCGCCGTCGGCAGTCTCTGTACGGGCGCGCATGTGCTTGCCCAGGCTGGCCTCCTGAACGGCAAGCGCTGCGCCATCCACTGGGAAAACCTGCCGGGCTTTTCGGAAGCCTTCCCGCAGGCGGAGGTCTATGCCGATCTCTATGAGATCGACGGCAATCTCTATACCTGCGCCGGCGGCACCGCCTCGCTCGACATGATGCTGAACCTCGTCGGCGAGGATTTCGGCGAAAGCCTTGTCAACCGCATCTGTGAGCAGCACCTTACCGACCGCGTGCGCAACCCGCACGACCGCCAGCGTCTGCCGCTGCGCGCCCGCCTCGGCGTGCAGAACGCCAAGGTGCTGTCGATCATCGAGTTGATGGAAGGCAATCTCGCCGAACCGCTGTCGCTGATCGAGATCGCCGACGGCGCCGGCCTCTCACGCCGCCAGATCGAGCGGCTGTTCCGCCAGGAGATGGGCCGCTCGCCGGCCCGCTACTATCTGGAAATCCGCCTCGACCGTGCGCGCCATCTTCTAGTGCAGTCCTCGATGCCGGTCGTCGAGGTCGCCGTCGCCTGCGGCTTCGTCTCGGCCTCGCATTTCTCCAAGTGTTATCGCGAACTCTACCACCGCTCACCGCAGCAGGAGCGCGCCGAGCGCAAGATGACCATGGCGACCGCGCGCCAGGCCGTCGCCGCTTGAGACAATAAGACAGGCCGTCGCCGCTTGAGACAATAAGACGGGCCGTCGCCGCTTGAGACATTAAAAAGCTGATCTCGCCTGACGCGAAAAGATCGTCGCCGCCTGAGATAAAGGGCGGCGGCTTGGCCCCGCCCCAGAGGTGCTATTGCGCCGCCTCTTCCGTCATCTTGGCGTCGGAATAGACTTGGTTGCGACCCCTGTGTTTGGCCATGTAGAGAAACTGGTCGGCGGCGTTGAGGTAGTTCTCGAAGGTTTCGTAACCGGCGATCTCGGCGATGCCGATCGAAATCGTGACGCCGAGTTCCTCGTCGTCGGCCGTGACCTTCAGCCGCGAAATGTCCGAGCGGATCTCGTCGCAGAGCTTGGTCGCGGCTGCCGAATCCATCTGCGGGAAAAGGATGGCGAATTCCTCGCCGCCGAGGCGCGAGAGAAGATTGTCGCTGCCCTCGAAGATCGTAAACAGCCTATTTGCGACAGCCTTCAGCACCTTGTCGCCGATCTCGTGGCCATAAGTGTCGTTCAGCCGCTTGAAATGGTCGATATCGAGAATGGCAACGGAACTCGGCACCTTCAGCCGCAGGCACTCGTTCACCAGCTTCGGGCCGTTGTCGTAGAAATAGCGGCGGTTATAGAGGCCGGTCAGATAGTCGCAGGCCGCCGCTGCCCTCAGCTGCCGCATCTGCGCCAGCGTTTCGGCATTGTTGGCGATGCGGCATTGCAGCTCCTCCGCGACGAAGGGCCGGTAGACGAAATCGCTGGCGCCGGCCTTGAGGAAACTCGCCGAAAGCATGCGGTCGTTGGAGGAGGAAACGCCGATGACACGCAGCCTGTCCGAACCAAATCGATGGCGGATGCGCCGCGTCAGCTCGTAGCCGCTCATATCCGGCATGTGGTGATCGGTGACGACGAGCTCGATATCGCTGTAGGCCTCAAGCGCTGCCAGCGCCTCGAGCCCCGAATTTGCCTCGACGACGAGATATTGTTGTGCCTTCAGGAGGTCGACGAGCACCTGGCGCGCCGAGACGACATCGTCGACAACGAGCACCCGCGTCTTGCGGTTGGAGATCGCCCGCCGGACGGTAGCGACGAGATTGTCGAGCGCGAATTCATTGTCTTTCAGTACGTAATCGATGACATTGCGCTCCATGATCTTGTTGCGCGTGTTGAGATCGAATGTCGCGGTGAAGACGATCGCCGGGATATCATGCTCGATCGTGCAGTCGAGCGCTTCGCCATAGGGCGAATCCGGCAGGTTGAGATCGACGACGGCCATGGTGTAGCCGTGAGCGTCGTCGGCAAGTTCCTTGCGAAGAGCCTTCAGCGACGGGCAGGATTTGACGGCAAGGCCGAGCTCCGTCTGAAACCGGTGGCAGAGCACGGCGGAAAACATCCGGGAATCTTCAACCAGAAGTATTTTGAGTCCGCCCGAGCGTAACCCGATGCCATCCCGCTGAAAATCTGGTTGAAAAGCCACAGCCGCTACTCCCCCATGCGTCTGACGGGCGCGAGTCGGCCCTCTCCCCGGCGGGGACGATAACCGAGAGGCCTTTGCGCGTGAAGGGGACAAACAACGGCGACATTACCTGAAATTGCAAAAATTCGAAGACTGTCCCCGGCCGTCATTTCTGCTCCCCTGGCGATACCGATGCTGGAAGGGCTGTCAGGCAACCGCCCGCTCCTTACGCATCGATTGAATTTGCAGCAGCGTATCGAGGTTCTGGTTGACGCGGCAGTAGAACTCTTCGTCGATGAAGGGACGCAGCATGAAATCATTGCCGCCGGCCTTCAGGAAACGTGCCGAAAGCAGCCGGTTCGACGAAGAGGAAACACCGATGATGCGCAGCTCGTGCGAGCCAATATTGGCGCGGATGCGCCGCGTCAGCTCGAAGCCGTCGATGTCGGGCATATTGTAGTCGGTGATGACAAGGCCAATATCGCGGTTGGCCTTCAGGATCTCCAGCGCCTTGCCGCCGCTCTCGGCGACGCTGACCCGGAAATTGTAGCGCTTCAACCGGCTCGACAGCAGGGCGCGCGCAGTCGCACTATCGTCGACGATCAGCACGTGGTGGCGATGATTGGTGAGGAAGCGGCAGATCGATTCCGCCAGCAGGTCGACGGCGAAGATGTTGTCCTTGAGGATATAGTCGACAATATCCTTGGCCATCAGCTTGTCGCGCATGTTTTCATGGAAGGTGCCGGTGAAGACGATTGTGGGTATGGAGAGATCGACCAGATATTCGAGCGCTTCGCCGTTTTCGGCGCCGGGCAGGTTGATGTTCGAGATCGCCAGCGTGATCGGATCGGAAGATTTGTCGTAGGAAACCTGCAGATCTTCGAAGCTGCGGCAGATCTCGACATCGATATCGAACAGCTCTTTGAGGCGTTTGCTGATCATCGAGGTGAACACGTTGGAATCTTCCGCGACAAGAATACGCGCGCCGGCAAACATTTCCCCGGAATATTGCATCCCCGAAATACCTAGAAACGCCATAGCAAACCTTTGATGTAAAATCTGTCCCCGGATCAAACCGATACATCGATTGATTTGAATAATTATTAATCGGCGCGCCTGGATACAAATGAAGAGGCGGCCCGATGGTGCCCCTTCCGATTTCTTTGCAGATATGATTAAGAAGTCAGACGCGAAACGCCGCATTCGCCGTAGCATGGCAGGCGCCGGCGAGCGGTTGATGCGGAAACCGAAGGCGCCGTTGGTGACGCGGCCGACGAGCCCATCCGGCTGGCACCGCTCGGCCGAAGCGAATATAAACGAGCCATAGACCCCGACTCCGCCGACAGGTTCGCCTCATGATCCAATCCGACCCGGTGATCGAATGGCTTCTCGACTCCGACCCGTCGATCCGATGGCAGGTGATGCGCGACCTGCTCGACGCCCCGGAGCGGGAATGGATGACTGAGCGGGCCAAAGTCGAGACCGAGGGCTGGGGCGCCAGGCTGCTCTCCTGCCAGGATGAGGACGGGCAATGGGCAGGCGGCGCCTTCCTGCCCGCCGGTTTCGACCCGCACGAGTGGAAGGAGCGTGGCCAGCCGTGGACGGCCACGACCTTCTCGCTGTCGCAATTGCGCGAGTTCGGTCTGGATCCCGCCTGCGATTGCGCCAGGCGCACCGTCAAATTGATAGGCGCCAACGCCCGTTGGGAAGAAGGCGGCCAGCCCTACTGGGAAGGCGAAGTCGAGGAGTGCATCAACGGCCGCACCGTTGCCGATGGCGCCTATTTCGGGATCGACGTCTCGCCCATCGTCGACAGGCTGGCCGGCGAGCGTCTCGACGACGGTGGCTGGAACTGCGAGCGGGCTCGCGGCTCTGTCCGCTCCTCCTTCGCCAGCACCATCAACGTGCTGGAAGGTTTGCTGGAATACGAAAGATCGACCGGCGGCACACATCGGTCTCGAGAGGCGCGCAGGACGGGCGAGGGGTTTCTGCTGGCCCGCAACCTGTTCCGCCGCCTCGGCACCGGCGAGCCAGCCGACGAGCGCTTCCTGCGCCTCCTGCATCCGAACCGCTGGCGCTACGATATTTTGCGCGCGCTCGATTATTTCCGCGCCAGCGCGATCCTGACCGGCGCCGGCCCCGATCCACGCCTCGGCGAAGCAATCGACCACCTTCGTTCCCGGCGCTTGCAGGACGGCAGTTGGCCGCTCGACGAGAGCCCTGCAGGTCGGGTGTGGTTCGAGGTTGATGACGGGCAAGGCAAGCCCTCGCGGTGGCTGACGCTCCGGGCGATGCGGGTGCTCAGATGGTGGGATGCCCAGCCCTCAATCAATGCCTGACGGCAAACCCAGTCGACGTAGGAAATGCCGTCTCACCGATGCCGAGTTGATTGACCACACCGTGCAGGATTAACGCCGGGATCACTGACCAACCAGGCATTCTCGCCAACACCCGATCTTAGTCCTTACACGCAGCATCCGCTCGTTGCCGCTTGCGGCCCACAGCAGGCCGCCGCCTTGCTGTTTTCCTCTGCCAGCCAGCGATCGCGCGGCTTGCAGCTTGCCGGCCGTGGCGAAAGCTCGACATGCACGGCATCAGCGCGAAGAACCGGCATCGCCGCGCAATAGAGCTGCATCGGCCGCACGCCGTCGCTGACTTCGAAGGTGAGCTTGGCCGAATCGTCCAGCTGCACATGTTCCGTCACCTTGCGGATGATAGAATAGAACTTGCCGGCCGGCATATGCGTGCGATCGTCCTCATCAATATCCCAGAGCTGGATGAAGATCTCCGTCCAGCCCTCGGGATTGGCGCCACAATCGAGCGCGGAGAATTGGCCCGCCTTGACCTCGGTGATATGATAACCGGGCTTCACCGGCTGGCCGTCGTAATAGAAAACCAGCGGCGTGTCTCTTTCACTGGCGAGTATGTTGAGCAGCAGGCCAAGCTTGATGTCGTCCGCCTGATTTTTGCTGTTGTCGATGGCGTTCATTTGCGCTAATCCTCGTTTCAACGATTCAAGGATTATTGAAATATGGATCAACGTCAAGCCCTGATCGCATTCGGCGCACTTTCGCAGGAAACGCGCCTGCACATCATCCGCATGCTCGTGGTCTCAGGCCCCGATGGCATGGCGGCAGGATCTATCGCGGAAAAGGCGGAGGTTTCGCCATCCAACATCTCCTTCCATCTGAAGGAGCTGGAACGCTCCGGCCTGATTGCGCAGCAGCGCGAATCCCGCTCGATCATCTACACCGCCAATTACGAGGCGCTGGGCGGCCTGATCCGTTTCCTGATGGAGGATTGCTGCGGTGGAAACCCTGAGATCTGCGCACCGGCTGCTGCCGTTGCCGCATGCTGTACACCTGCAACCAAGGAGGAACTGCAATGACCACAGACCGCGTTTATAACGTGCTTTTTCTCTGCACTGCCAATTCATCCCGCTCGATCCTGGCGGAATCCATCCTGGAAACCGAAGGCAAGGGCCGGTTCAAGGCCTATTCGGCCGGCAGCCAGCCGAAGGGTGAGGTCAATCCCTATGCGCTGAAGGAGCTTGCGGCGCAGGGCTATCCCACGACCGGTTTCCGCTCGAAGAGTTGGGACGAGTTCGCCGAACCGGGCGCTCCGGAGATGGACTTCATCTTCACAGTCTGCGACAGCGCCGCCGGAGAGGCCTGCCCGGTCTGGATCGGCCATCCGATGACCGCCCATTGGGGTGTCGAGGATCCCGCTGCCGTCGAGGGCAGCGAAGTCGACAAGGGCCGCGCTTTCGCGCAGGCCGCCCGCTTCCTCAAGAACCGGATCAGCGCCTTTTTGAGCCTGCCTCTTTCGTCGATCGACAAGCTCGCCCTGGAAACGCACCTGCGCCAGATCGGCGCCATGGAAGGCATGTCCAAAAAACCGGCGACGGCCGACTGATGGGGCCGTTCGATTTGCCGCGCCGTCTGGTCGCTGA
>NZ_VSZV01000305.1:2869-10589 GCF_008919455.1 Rhizobium sp. PEPV16 | reverse complement strand
TCCGGCATTATGGCAACATCGCTCACTGAGGATGTGGGACTTGCCCTGCTCGGCAATACGCTGGCGACCGGCGCCATGCTGGTGGTGCTGATCACCGTTCTCGGGCCGATCTCCGGCGCCCACTTCAACCCGGCGGTCTCGCTGATCTTTGCGATGTCGCGCGTGCTGCCGAAGCGCGACCTCGGCGGATATATCCTGGCGCAGATTGCCGGCGGCGTGATTGGGACGATCACCGCCCATCTGATGTTCGACCTGCCGCTGATCGAGCTCTCGAGCAAAGTTCGCACCGGTGGCGCGCAATGGTTTTCCGAAGGCGTTGCGACCTTCGGCCTGGTGGCGGTCATTCTTGCCGGCATCAAGTTCGAGCAGAAGGCGGTGCCGTGGCTGGTCGGGCTCTACATCACCGCCGCCTATTGGTTCACCGCCTCGACCTCGTTCGCCAATCCTGCCGTCGCTTTGGCCCGCTCGCTGACCGACACCTTCTCCGGCATTCGCCCGGTCGATCTTCCAGGCTTCTGGATCGCCGAAATCACAGGCGCGGTCACAGCCCTTTTCCTGTTCACCTGGCTGCTGCAGCCGGGCGCGTCTTCAACCCTGTCGTCAGAGGCAAAGCTATGAACGTCACCATCTACCACAACCCGGCATGCGGCACCTCCCGCAACACCCTTGCGATGATCCGCAATGCCGGCATCGAACCTGATATCATCGACTATCTGGAAACCCCGCCGTCACGTGAGGAGCTGGTCAGGATGATCGCCGATGCCGGCCTCACCGTGCGCGATGCCGTTCGCCAGAAGGATACACCCTACGCCGAACTCGGCCTCGACAATCCCGATCTAAGCGACGATCAGCTTCTCGACGCGATGCTGAAAGATCCGATCCTGATCAACCGGCCTTTCGTCGTCACCCCTCTCGGTACGCGCCTGTCGCGACCGTCGGAACTTGTCCTCGAAATCCTGCCGGAAACGCATAAGGGCGCCTTCGCTAAGGAAGACGGCGAGAAGGTGCTCGATGCCGGAGGCAAGCGCATTGTCTGATCTGCCGGCCCTATCGCCGATGCATCTGCGTCAACCGGATATGGACGCGCTCAGGCCGGCGTTCTCGACGCACAAGCCACGCATCCTGATCCTTTATGGCTCGTTGCGGGCAGTGTCCTACAGCCGCTTCCTCGCACAGGAGGCCGCGCGGCTGCTCGAATATTTCGGCTGCGAAGTGCGCATCTTCAACCCGGAAGGTCTGCCGCTGCCTGATGCGGCGCCGGCGAGCGACCCAAAAGTTCAGGAGCTGCGCGAATGGTCGGCATGGTCTGAAGGCCAGGTGTGGGTCAGCCCAGAACGTCATGGCGCGATGACCGGCATCATGAAAGCGCAGATCGACTGGATTCCATTGTCGGTGGGATCCGTCCGGCCGACGCAAGGCAAGACGCTGGCGGTGATGCAGGTCTCCGGCGGCTCCCAGTCCTTTAATGCGGTAAGCCAGCTCCGCATCCTTGGACGGTGGATGCGGATGATCGCAATTCCCAATCAGTCCTCGGTTGCCAAAGCTTTCCAGGAATTCGACGCGGACGGCCGTATGAAACCCTCGTCCTATTACGACCGCGTCGTCGACGTCTGCGAGGAATTGGTGAAGTTCACGCTGCTGACCCGTGATGCCTCGAACTATCTGACCGACCGCTACAGCGAGCGGAAGGAAGAAGTCGAAAAGCTCGAACAGCGCGTGAGCCTCAGATCCCTATGACCATCGCCAGCACCGAACGACCGCCGATAGCGGCCATCGCCGTGCTCGGGCTGACGCAGATCATCGGATATGGATCGCTCTATTACAGCTTCAGCATCCTCGCCCCCGACATGGCCCTTGATCTGGGCTGGTCATCGGAATGGATCTTCGGCGCGCTCTCCGCGGCTCTTCTGATCGGCGGCCTGGCCGCACCTCTCACCGGCACGTGGATCGATCGCTTCGGCGCCGGCAGGATCATGACATCAGGCTCGGCGATTGCCGCCGCTGCCCTCGTCGCCTGCGCCTTGGCGCCGGGAAAGATCGCTTTCGTCGCGGCATTGATCGGCATCGAGATCGCGTCGAACCTGGTGCAATATGGCGCCGCCTTCGCCCTGCTGGTGCAGATCAGGCCGCAGGTCGCCCAGCGCAGCATCACTTACCTGACGCTGATCGCCGGCTTCGCCTCAACCATCTTCTGGCCGATCACCACGGCGCTGCATGCGCATCTCTCATGGCAGAACGTCTATCTGATCTTCGCCGCGCTCAATCTCATGGTTTGCCTTCCCGTTCATGCCTGGCTCTCGCATGGCGTCAGCCAAACCAGGAGACGGACCGGAGAGGAGGCCGCAAAACGCGTCGAGCCGAGCCTTCCGCCGTCGGTGCGCAGGCCGGCCTTTATCCTGATGGTGACGGGCTTTGCTTTGGAAAGTTTCGTGAACTCGGCGCTTCTGGTTCACATGGTGCCCGTAATGTCGGCACTCGGCCTCGGCGCCATGGCAGTGGTGGTCGGAACACTCTTCGGTCCGTCACAGGTGCTGAGCCGCCTCATCAACATGGTCTTTGGCGAGAGCTTGTCGCAAGTGATGCTGGCGATCATCTGCGCCATCCTGCTGCCGACAGCCCTTGTCATCCTCATCGCCACCGCACCCTCGGTGCCCGGCGCGCTACTCTTCGCCGTCGTCTTCGGCCTCGGCTCGGGCCTTAACAGCATCGTCTACGGAACCTTGCCGCTCGCGCTCTTCGGAAGCGATGGCTACGGCCGGCGGCAAGGACAAATCATGTCGGTCCGTCTCGTCGTCTCCTCGATGGCGCCGTTCGCGCTTGCCTTCCTGATGGGCAATCTCGGCGTATCGTGGTCGCTGTCGATCGCTGCATTGCTCAGCACCGTCGCCGTTGCCGCGTTCTTCGCCATCATGCGGCTGACGCGCCCGGTTGCCCGGCCGGAAACTGTTGCCAATCCCCGAGAGGCTTGAGCGCATTCATCGGGACAGGCGCTACTTGACGACGGCCGAGCCCTTGACGATGTCGATCGTCTCGCCGCCGTCGAGCCCGATGCGGTCGCCGTCGGGCGTTGTCATGAAGCAGCCGGAAGCACAGAGGCTCTCCGAAGCGCCGGCATCGACCACGACCTCGACGCGCTGGCCGCTCTCGGTGATGACGAGCACGACGGCGGCTGGGTCGGTGTTGGTGATGGATGCCGCTTCAGCCGCGGGTGCGGCAAGCAGCGGGACAAGCAGAACGGCGGCAAATCTTGCCATCATGTGCGGCGGCGCTGGCGCGCCCTCCCCTCGAACGATCGGTGCTGCCCCCGGCAGCGATCCCGATAGTGGAGATCATGCACATATAGCTGTGAATGATGGCTGAATGACCCGTTCAGCCTTTCCGATTGCCTTCTGCCGTCTTGCTGCGCAATTGCCGCACCGGCTGCTCTTCCTCCTCCATGGGCGTGTCCGCAGAGTTTTCCTGCTCGTTGGGTTGATCCCTGCCCGCATCGGCAAGCGCGGGACGAGCCTCTCGATGGATGGTAAGATCGGTCTGTGGCAACGGGATCTCGATGCCCTCGGCCTTGAAGCGCTTAAGGATCTCGATCCTGAGATTGTTGCGCACCGCCATGCCGTCACCCATATCGGCGAGGAAGAAACGCAGCTCGAAATCCAGCGAATAGGGCCCGAAGCGCAGGAATTCGACATGCGGCTCCGGATTGCGCATGACGAGCGGTATCTTGGCCGTCAGTTCCAGCAGGATGTCCATCACCTGCTGCGGATCAGCGTTGTAGGCGACGGAAACCGGGATTTCCGAGCGGCCGATCTTGTTGCGGTGCGTCCAGTTGCCGACGAGGCCGTTGATCAAATCAGAATTCGGCACGATGATCGACTGCTTGCGGAAGGTCTCGATCTCGGTGGCGCGCACCGAAATGCGTTTGACGATACCTTCGGCGGTGCCGGAAACGACATGGTCGCCGACCTTGAACGGCCGTTCGACGAGCAGGATCAGGCCGGAGACGAAGTTGGAGACGATGTTCTGGAGACCGAAACCGATACCGACCGAAAGTGCGGAAGCGACGAGCGCGAAGCTCGACAGGTCGATGCCGGCCGCCGAAACGCCGATGATCGCCGCTATGCCGACGCCGAGATAGCCGATGCCCGTCTTGACCGAATTGCGCACGCCAAGATCGACATGGCTTCTGGCCATCACATTGCCATCGAGCCAGCGCTGCACCCAGCGCGTCAGCAGGTAGACGCCGGCAAACAAGAGAATGCCGGTGCAGATGCCGAGCAGCGAGATGCTGATACCGCCGAGCCTGACCTCGGTGAACAGCCGATAGGCAAGAATCTGCAGATCCTGCACATGGAAGCCCCAGAGCAGCAGGATCAGCGGGATGCCGACGAGAAGCGCCACCGCATAGATGGCAAGGCCGACGAGCAGGCCAGCCTGATCGATCGCCACCGGCCCGAGCTTGAAGCGGCGCGTCAGGAAGCTTGCGAAGAAGGTATCGCCGAAGCTTTCCTGCCTTGATATCGCCTTGCCGGAGAGCAGGCCGACATACATGGTGGCGACCAGCGCGCCGGTGATGATGAGCTGCGTGGCGACGAAGCGCGCGAGCCCGACATAACCCGTGAGTGCTGTGAGGATGAGGCCGGCGCCGACGACCCGCAGGATGATCGCCATGCCGCGAGGCCAATGCCTTCCCGGCGCATCGGGATCGCCGTTCTTCGCCAGCATCGGTCTGCCGAAGGAAACCGCGATCAGGATCAGGCCGATGATCAGCGCAGCAATCAGGCTTCTGACCACGGTCAGGACCAGCGGCGAGCCCATCGCCTCGCCGATCGTGCCGAACAGATAATCGAGCGCGTTGACGATCGCCATCGCCAGCAGGCAGTAGCCGATCGAGCGCGCGCCGAGATTGGAAAGCCGCACGAGCCGCCAGCGCGGTTCGCGCGGCGCGAAGATGGCGTTGACGAAGCGGCCGACGAAATAGACAAGCCCGATCGCCCCGAACAGGGCGCCGATGACAGGCGCGATATCGGGCCTCAGCACATTGAACCCGTTAAGGAAAAAGAACGAGGTGACGAGCAGCACCGAGAGCGCCAGCGTGCGGATCAACGTCGACCAGAAGGCGATCGACAGCCGGCCGATATAGGACGGGTTCTCGACAGCCTCGTCGCGGCGCAGGTAGGAGCCGAACAGCCGGTAACTGCCGGAGAGTAGGATCAGCGCCGAGGCGAGCGACAGGAAGATCGCGGCAAACATTGGGAAACGCTTGAATTTCCAGACGAAGGTGGCCCAGCTCGACAGAGCGTGCGAGAATTCGCTGACCTCGTGCACGAAGGCGCTGCCGGCATCGTCGAGCACCGAGACCGAAATCTCGGTGCGCCTGAGCAGCGTATCTGCAAACAGCCGCCGCCGCATCTCGGTGATCTCGTTGACGAGCTTCGTCACCGTGATCGAGAGGTTTTCGGCATCGCCCGTCAGCGCGTTGATCTGCGCGCGTTCGGCGGCGAGCGCGTTGCGCTCCTGGGTGACGATCTCGGCTTCAGGCGGCTGCCCGTCCTTCGGCGGATCGCCGATCTCGGCAAGCCGGTTCTTGATCTGGTCGAAACGCGGCCTGAGATTGACCGATATGGTGATGACGGCGCGGCTAAGCTCGTCGGCCTTGGTCGCAAGCCCGACCAGGGCATCGTCATTGTCGGCATTTTGCTTGACGCCGTCCTGAAGCGCTGTCAGCTGGACCTTCGCCTTGTCGATCTCCTTTGTCGCCTGGTCGAACGGCATATCGGCAAGCGGCGCCTGCGCCGCCGCCGATGCCTGCGGCTCCTGTGCGAAAGCGGCAGCACCCTTGAAATGCGCGCCGGCGACCGCCAGCGTCAGCAGAAGAATGGTGCGAAGCAGGATCGGTCTCAGCCGCAAAAGCGCCTCCGGAAAAGGTTGTCGTCGGAATAGAATGCCAGCTTGTCTTAGTAAAGAAAGGCGACAGAAAGGCGGAAGCTCCCTGGAAACCCTTAGAAACCGGCATCGGGCCGGGAGAGATAGTCGCATTCCTCAGCCGTCGACTCGCGTCCCAGCATGGCATTGCGGTGCGGAAAGCGGCCGTAGGCGGCGATCACGTCGCGGTGGCGGATCGCATAATCGAGATATTCCGCATCGCCGAGCGCGCCGAACAGTTCCACCGATCGCTCCTGCTCCCCAAGGTCCTCGGCATGTTCGAAGGGCATGTAGAAAAAGGTACGGCATGCCGCCTCGACCGCCCGATCAGCGCCCGATGCCAACGCGAGCTTGGCTTCCCGAAGTGCCAGCCCATCGGTCGCAACGGCAAGCGCCGTGCCGCGATAGATGTTGCGAGGAAACTGGTCGAGCACGATCACAGCCGCCAGCCGGCTCTCCGCATCCGCCCGCCATTCGTCGCCGACGCCTGCGGCAAGGGCCAGATGGGTATCGCGGAAGCCTTCGCGGATCTCCGCGTCGAGTTCCGGCGTCGAGCGGAACCACAGCTCCCGGCCGCATCTGACGAACCAGAAATCATACACTTCGCGTGGTGTGCGGATCGTCGCCATGTTTCCCCTTCCCTAGCGTTAGGTTTGATGATGCAGCTTCGGTAAATTATTGTAGGAAAAGGGATAACACCGTGCCGGTAGCCCCCTCATCCGGCTGCCGCCACGTTCTCCCCGCTGGGGAGAAGAGATTCGCGGCAACGTCTCGATTCCCCCTTCTCCCCTCGGGGGTCCGAAGGACGGGTCGAGACCAGTGGCTCGACCCCGATCGGTGCCCGTAGGGCGGATGAGGGGGGCACACGGCACACCCTACGCTGCACTTCCTACTTCCCCTCATGCAACGAAAACACCAGTGTCGCCTTGGTTCCGTCATGGCCGGGGTCATAGGCGAAATCCGATTTAAGGCTGGCGGCCATGGCCGTCAGGATGCGTGTACCAAGGCCGGTTCCCCTGGCGGGGCTCGACGGGTCGAAACCGGCGCCGTCATCCTCGACGATGACACGCAATGCCCCATCCGTCTGGTCGACGATGACGCGGATCTCGCCCGGCACGCTGTCCGGATAGGCATATTTAAAGGCATTGGTGACGAGCTCGCTGACGATCAGCCCGAGCGTGATCACCTTGTCGGTCGCCAGATTGACCGGCTGCGCGGTGAGGACGATCCGGTGCGGCCGCTTGTCGTCGTGCATCGAGGTTTCGAGTTCGGTGAGCAGGCTGTTCAGATATTCATCGACCTGTACCGAGCCGACCTGGCGATTGGTGTAGAGCCGGCGGTGCACGCTGGCGATGGCGTTAATCCGCATCTGCGTTTCGTGCAGCGCGTCGATCGCAACCTGATCCGTGGTCATCGAGGATTGCATGCGGATCAGCGCGCCGACGAGGCCGAGGCTGTTGGCGATGCGGTGATTGACTTCGGTGAGCAGCATTTCGGCTAGGTCGCGCTGCTGGCGGATCACCTCCTGCGCCTGCGCCGTCTCGCGGCGAAAACGCGCTCGTTCCAGCGCCTGTTCGAGGGCGGCGGCGAGCAGGTCGAAATAGTCGGCTGAGATCCCTTTGAGCATGTAATCGTCGGCGCCGGCCTTCAGCGCCGCGACCGCGATGCTGGTATCGTCCGAACCCGTCGCATAGATGACCGGCGGATGATCCGGCATCGCCGTGATGCTGGGCAAAATGTCGAGGCCGGTTTCGCCCGCCAGGACATGATCGAGCACGACGGCGTCGATACCACCTTCGCC
>NZ_VSZV01000305.1:0-2859 GCF_008919455.1 Rhizobium sp. PEPV16 | reverse complement strand
GCCGCTCTCGGCCCACTCGACCGAAAAGCCGCGCCGAAGCAGGTTTTTCTGCATCAGAAGGGCGAGCCCCTCGTCGTCGTCGATATAGAGGATGTGGATCAGGGCATCCGCATCGCCGCTAGAATTGCTCATTCGGTCTCCCGGCGTTCTCTCGCAGCGACGACCGCCCGCAAGCGTCCGAGTCGTCCGCATGGCAATGTCGTATTGCATTGGCCGCCTGGGGTAAACAGCGGTTATCCCTCGCTCTTGTCGCAGGTGGCGCGGAAGGAGGATCGCGGGAATCCGGCATTTTCAGAACATGACCCTAGCCTGGGGAGGAACCTATGGAAGCCGTTGAAGGAGATGGGAAAACGAAAAACCTGAAATGAGATGCATAAACGCTAAGCGGCCCGATAGGTTCCGCGGATAAGCTAATTTTTCTGGAATTTCCGATGGCCGGATACTTCGGCTCCCGCCTCCGCCGGCAATTGCAGAAAGCGCAGCGATGAGACGACGCCGATCACGCCGACCACGATGAAAGCCCAGCGGAAATCGGCAAGGACGGGATTGTCGGCGCCCCTGAGAGCCGAGGCGATGTTGAGCACGGCCGCCGCCACTGCCACGCCGAGCAGCATCGATACCTGCTGCAGCATGCTCGACAGCGTCGATGCGGAGCTTCGCTGCGCCGGGCCGATATCGGCGAAGGCGAGCGTGTTCAAAGCGGTGAATTCCATCGACCGCGACAGGCCAGCGAGGAAAAGCAGCGCGTGGATGAAAAACGGCGGCGTCTCCGGCGAGAGGAAACCGCAGCCGACGATCGAAAGCGCGGCGATCAGCCCGTTGACCCCAAGCACTGCGCGAAAGCCGAAGAAACGCAGCAATGGCGTCGTCACCGCCTTCATGCTGAAATTGCCGAGGAAATAGACGAGCAGATAGGTGCCGGCGGCAATCGAGCTCAGGCCGAAGCCGAGCTGGAACAGCAGAGGCAGCAGGAACGGCGTCGCATTGATCGCCATCCGGCAGGCCGTGCCCGCCGACAGCGTCGACATCGAGAAGGTCTGGATGCGGAAGGCCGAAAGATCGAGCAGCGGATTGTCGACGGCGAGGAAATGCCGCGTCGCCATGACTGACAGCACGATACCCGCCGCCAGCATGGATATGATGGGCAAAAGCCCGCCGTCCCATTTGACCGAGAGTTCGAGGGCGGCGAGCAGGAAGGTCAGCCCCGCGGCGCTCAGCACAAAGCCCACGAGATCCAGCCGGCCGGGATTGGTCTCGCGCTGCTCCGGCACGAAACGCAGCACCAACGCGATGCCGAGAATGCCGATCGGGATATTGATGAGGAAGTTCCAGTGCCAGCTGGCATAGGTGGTAATGACGCCGCCGAGCACCGGGCCGATCACCGGCGCCGTCAGCGCCGGCCAGGTGATCAGCGCGATCGCCTGGACGAGTTCCGACTTGCGGGCGTTCTTCAGCACGATGATGCGCCCGACCGGCGTCATCAGTGCACTGCCCGCCCCTTGGACGGCGCGCCACAGCACGAATTCCGCAAGACTGCCGGACAGCCCGCAGAACAAGGAGGCGCCGGTGAAGACGGCGATCGACATCAGGAAGATGCGGCGCGCGCCGAACCGATCGCCGAGCCAGCCCGACAGCGGAATGAAGGCGGCCATCGTCAGCATGTAAACGGTGATGCCGATGCTCATCGACACCGGCTGCACGCCGAAGCTCGCCGCCATCTGCGGCAGCGAGGTGGTGACGATCGTGCCGTCGAGGATCTGCATGAAGAAGGAAACGGCAACGACCAGCGCCACGATCTTCGCCTGGCGGCCGCTCGCGGCCTCTTGCCCATTCTCGCTCGTCTCTGCCGTCGTCATCGATCTGCCAATAAAAATTCCGGATGACGCGGCAGGCAAACGGGAAGGAAGCCGATCGGAGATCTGCCGCGCGGAGGAGCGCGGATATGGAAGCCGCACACTGGCTGAATACGCCCGTTGCAGCCGGCCGGAAAGGCTAAATCTCGCACTGCGCGGGAATATTCCCGATGCGGCCCGATACGTCGCGGCATCGACCCAAGAAAGGATTCAAGAAAAAGGCCCCACCGAAGCGAGGCCAAGCTTGAACCGCTCCGGGGAAAAACAGGAGCGGCGTGCAGTCCATACCGTGCGATCGATGTCGCAGCGAGGCCAGATGTCGCTGCATCGGTACGCTCGCCAAGAATTTTTCGCGATCTGCGAAAATATCGGCTCTCGAAGTATCCGCCTATGGGACGCGACACCTGTCGCGTTGCAGCAACGATTGGCGCTTGCAATGTTTATAAAAACAGATATCACTAAACATATTGCTAAACATGATGATTGAGGAGTTCATGTGAGCATTCTCTGAAGTGGGTGAACATGCGACGCCGGCGGGGAGCCGGCCCTTGGTTCTGGGAGGAACTTATGCAGAAAACATCGAAAGCCCTTTTCGGGCTGGCCACGGCATTCGTCATGTCGTCGGCATTGCCCAATCTCGCCAAAGCCGATGAACTGACGCTGTGCTGGGCCGCATGGGACCCCGCCAATGCGCTGGTCGAGCTGTCGAAGGATTTCACCGCCAAGACCGGCACGCAGATGAAGTTCGAATTCGTTCCCTGGACGAGTTATGCCGACCGCTTCCTCAACGAGCTGAATTCGCACGGCAAGCTCTGCGATCTCATCATCGGCGACAGCCAGTGGATCGGCGGCTCGGCCGAGAATGGCCACTACGTCAAGCTCAACGACTTCTTCGACAAGGAAGGCATCAAGATGGATGACTTCGTGCCGGCGACGGTCGTCGGCTACTCGGAATGGCCGAAGAACACCCCGAACTACTGGGCGCTGCCCGCCATGGGCGACGTCG
>NZ_VSZV01000012.1:0-471 GCF_008919455.1 Rhizobium sp. PEPV16 | reverse complement strand
GTCGACGCATCGAAGGAGACGCCCGCCTTGGCGGCAAACTCCGCCCAGCTGGGGTAGGGGGTGAAGTGCCGTTCCCACTCGACATGGAGGAGGGGCTGTTCGAAGAGATCGCGAGCCGCATGCGCGCGATCCTGCATCAGCGCCGGCGAACAGGCAGGCACCACCCAATCGCGGAACAGTTCGGTATAATGTTCGTGCTGCAGCACGTCCGACCCGTAGCTCACGCGGAAATCGATATCGTCGAAGCCGATGCGGGGCTCTCTGTCGCGTCCGATGATCCTCACCTGCACGTCGGGATGAAGCGCCTGCCAGTCGAAGATGCGCCTGCCGATCCATTTGTTGACGACGGAGGAAAGCGCACTGAGAACCAATGCTGTCTCATTGCGCGCCTTTTCCAGCAGTTGCCCGGCGAGCGCGAATTGCTCAAATCCCTTCGATATCTCCTGGTGGTAGAGCCGGCCCCAGGCAGTC
>NZ_VSZV01000035.1:604-1246 GCF_008919455.1 Rhizobium sp. PEPV16 | reverse complement strand
GGCAAGACCCGAGGCCGGCAGCATGACCATTTCTGCGTCCTCGCCGACCGCGATCCGATCGCCCTTCGCAAGAGGTCGGCCGGCATTGCCCCCGAAACCGCCGCGGAGCGACGTGCTTCGCGAGCCCATGACGACGGGCACATCCAGCCCGCCTCCGACCGAGATATAGGAGCGCGCAAGCCGCGGGGGCTGCTTCAGTTCGAGAACCTGTCCGGGCTCCGCGAGGTAGGCGCACCAGGAAAGCAGTTCCGATCCGTTGAGATGAGGATTGCCGTCTGCACCGGTAACGGCAAACACCATGCGCTTGTCGAAACGCAGGCTGAACGGGAAGGTCTGCACCTCTATCGCGGCGGCATTTTCGTCATTGCCGACGAGAATGTTGCCGATCCGGACCGCAAGCGGATCCATCGCGCCGCTCGCCGATACGCCGATGTCGCGATAGCCGGGGCGGCCAAGATCCTGCACTGTGTTGAACGAACCGCTTTCGATGATCTCGATCATAGCTCAATCCCTGCCGGCAGGAACCGCACTGTATCGCCCGGCGCCATCATGGCGGGGCTCGGCGATGTGGGGTCGAACATCTCAAGTGTCGCATAGCCGATGGAATTCCAGCCATTCGGACCTGTAAGCATGGCGACGCCG
>NZ_VSZV01000035.1:0-549 GCF_008919455.1 Rhizobium sp. PEPV16 | reverse complement strand
GCGGCATGTAGATGCGCGGATCGAGACCGTGCAGATAACCGAAACCGGGCGCGCTGCCCAAGGCGAAGACACGGTAGGTCGCTTCATGATGGATGCGGACGACCTCGCGGTCGCTCAAGCCCGAGAGATCGCAAAGGGCCGGCAGATCCGTCGCATATTCGCCGCCATAATGGACGGGGATCTCGATGGTCTTGCCCTTGAGATCGATGCTGCGGGCATTCTCCCATGCCTCCAGCAGCCGGGAGACCACCGCATCAGGATCTTCGGGCGTCTCCTTGAAGATCACCAGCAGATTGGTCATGCCCGGAATGTTTTCCGCAAGGTCCGCCCAGTCTTTCACGGTCTGGGACAGAGCCCAGATCCGCCGCTGCGCGACGAGATCGAAGTCGCCTGGCGCCTCGAGTAGGAAGGATCTGGCACCGATCGAGGAAACGCGCGCCAGGCTTTTGGTGGCCGGAACGATTTCGCGTTGCGATGCATGTCTGTTCGTCGTGGCGATCATGATGGGAGCTCGATTTCGAACAGAGGATCACCGAAGCCGACCAGCGC
>NZ_VSZV01000312.1:0-40778 GCF_008919455.1 Rhizobium sp. PEPV16 | reverse complement strand
TCGATTGTCTGGGGTGTAAGGGATGTTGCGCGCGCCATCGAATTCTGGTGCGCGGCCTTGAATTATAAACCTTTGCGAGAGCCGTCGGAAGATTGGGCCATTCTTGTCCCGGTCACGGGCGAAGGACAGCAGATGGCGATCACGATCGTTTCATCCGACCCCAGCACCCACCAGCGCCATCATCTCGATCTCTATGCATCCGATCAGCAAGCCGAGGTCGAGCGGCTGTTGTCTCTTGGAGCGCAGCGTGTGGATTGGCGCTATCCCGAAGGCGCGGACTATATCGTTCTGGCTGATCCGGACGGCAACACGTTCTGCGTCGTTCAGAAGGAGATGGAACAAACCGGCGTCGCCAATCCATCTACTTGATCCTTCCAACCTGCTCGCAGTCGGAGACCGCCTCGTCCTTCGAGGCCCTATGGGCGCCTCAGGATGAGGCTCTCTTGGGCGCCGAAGGTGCGGGAAAAGGCGCGCGGCGCTGGAGGACGTAATGCCGAAGCGATTTTCAGGAGGAACAGCCCGTCAATGATTGGCGGGGCTTTTTGCTGTCTGGCGGCAGGCGAGTTCAGATGACCTGGCCGCCGGAGACTTCGATGCGCTGGGCAGTGATCCAGCGGTTGTCGTCGCCGAGCAGGCTTGCGATCATCGGGCCGATATCGTCGGGCACGCCGACGCGGCCAAGCGCGATCATGCCGGCGAACTGGCTGTTGAGGTCGGGCATGTCGCGGACGGCGCCGCCGAGGAAATCGGTTTCGATGGCGCCGGGCGCGACGGTGTTGACCGTAATGCCGCGGCTGCCGAGTTCCTTGGCGAGGTAGACGGTGAGGATCTCGATTGCGCCCTTGGCGGCCGAATAGGCGGAGAAGCCGGGATAGGAAACGCGGGTGAGGCCGGAGGAAAAGTTGACGATGCGGCCGCCATCGGCAAGCAGCGGCAGCAGCGCCTGGGTGAGGAAGAACACGCCCTTGACATGGACGTCGAACAGCGCGTCGAACTGCGCCTCGGTGGTCTCGGCAAACATCGCCATTTCGCCGTGGCCGGCATTGTTGACGAGGTGGTCGAAGCTGTCGCGCCGGAACTTGTCGCGGAGCGCCTTACGGACCTGATCGGCGAAGGCGGGGAAGGTTGCGACATTGCCGACATCGAGCGGCAGGGCGACAGCCTTGCGGCCCATAGCTTCGATTTCGCCGACCACGGCTTCGGCCTCGGCCTTGCCGCTGCGGTAGGTCAGGATGACATCGCCGCCATGGCGGGCGATGCTGACAGCCGTGTTGCGGCCGAGGCCGCGGCTGGCGCCGGTGACGATTGCAATCTTGCTCATTTCGAAACTCCTTCGTGGTGTGTTGATGCGACGATCGGAAAAAGCGGGCGAGGCCCGTTGCCCGAAGCGCCTGACATTTTGCCTATTCCGCCGAATCCGGTGCCGGCATGGGAGATTTCAGTCATCGAAGACCTCCTTGCGTTCGGCGATCCGCTGCGATCAGGCGTCTCGTCTCTCTGACGGCGTGACTATCCCAGAGGGAAGGCGGGCGGTGTTGCCGGAATCGCTAGGGATATTGCCTAAACCTCCAATTTCGGCTTAGGGTAGCTCGACTGCAGGAGAGGCCAGGGCATGACAGAGACGCTATTGGAAGCCGTTCGCCGCTACACCGAGACCCATGCCGATCTCTCCGGCCTGGTGCGCACGCCGATTCCAGGCCTTGCCACCATCCGCGCGACGATGCCGAGCGATATGCAATATGCGATCTCCAAGCCGCTGGTGGCGCTTGTCGTGCAGGGCGCCAAGCGCGTGACGATGGGCGATGACGTGTTCGATTTCAGCGCTGGGGACTCGCTGCTGATCACGGCCGATGTGCCGACGGTGAGCGAGATCACCGCGGCAAGCGTCGGCCGGCCCTATTACTCGCTGGTGCTAGACCTCGACCCGGCGCTGATCGCCGAGCTCAGCGTCGAGATGAAGCTCGCGCGGGTGGCCGATGGCGCGCCGGTGCGCGTCGAGCCGACCGATGCGGAGGTGGCGGATGCGGCGCTGCGGCTGATGCGCCTGCTCGACCGCCCGGCCTCGGTGCCGGTGCTGCAGGCGCAGCTGGTGCGCGAGATGCATTACTGGCTGCTTGCCGGCCGCCATGGCTCGGCGATCCGCCGGCTCGGTTGGCCGGATGGCCATGTGCGGCGCGTGGCGCGGGCGGTGGCAGTGCTGCGCGCCGAGTTCGCCGAGACCGTGCCGGTGGAGAGGCTGGCTGCGGTGGCAGGCATGAGCCCATCCTCTTTCCACCAGCATTTTCGCGCCGTCACTTCGCTCTCACCCTTGCAATTCCAGAAGCAGCTGCGGCTGATCGAGGCGCGGCGGCTGATGCTTGCCGAAGGTGTCCCGGCCAGCCACGCCGCCTTTGCCGTCGGCTATGAGAGCGTGCCGCAGTTCACCCGGGAATACGGCCGCATGTTCGGCCTGTCGCCGGTCAGGGACATGAAGGCGGCGCGCGACCGGGGGCCGGTGGCGGCTTAGAGCGGCATCCACCAACAGCCCTCATCCTGAGGCGTGTAGCCCGTAGGGCGGAGCTTCGAAGGGCACGCCGCAACGCTGCTCCCTGCATCCATCTGGCGCCGGCGCACCCGCCTCGTCCTTCGAGGCGCTGCCGCTCATCGGTCCGGTACACCCTCAATCCCGCGCCGTCGGATATTCGATTGCACTCGTGGCGTATTGGCGATGACATGCCAGGCTATCTGGCGAGCGCCAGTATCAATGTGTGCGTCTCAATCATCGGAATGTGCATTGCGGCTGTAGCCCAAACGGCAACCGAGAACATTACCGCCGCAATCCTGATTCCGACTGGCCTCATTATTTTCTCCGGTCGATCCGATATCGCGAGATTTCGGTATATTCAGACGTGCAGCGACACGATCCCTTCGGGGCACCTCAGGATGAGCCTCTCTTGGACGCCGTCGCCCGCCAGGCCGCCGGTGGGGTGGCGAAGGCGCGGGAGAAGGCGCGGTTGAAGGCGGCTTCGGTGGCATAGCCGGCGTCATAGGCGATCGCCGCGATCGGCTGACCCGATGTGGCGAGCGCGACGCTTGCGAGATAGAGCCGCCAGTCGCGGATATAGCGGATCGGCGATGTCGAGAGCATCGTCTGAAAGCGATCAGCGAGGGCGCTTCGCGACATTCCCGATGCCGCAGCCAATTGCTCCAGCGACCAGTCACGTTTGGGATCGTCGTGAATGAGGGAGAGGCAGCGCGACAGCGCCGGGTCGGCAAGCGCTGCCAGCCAGCCGACCGAGCTTGGCTCGGCCATCATGATCTGGTGGCGCAGGATCTCGATGAAGATGATTTCCGTCAGCCGCGGCAGCATCGAGACGCCACCGGCACGCGGCCGGTCGACCTCCTCGACCATCTGGCGGATGGTGGTGCGCAGCCAGTCGCCGTCATTGGCGGCCCGCGTTCTGACATGGATCAGTCTGGGCAGGGCCCGCCGAAGCGGCGCAAAGCTCAGCCCATCCCACTGCAGATAGCCGCAGAGCAGCCGCACGCCTTGTGTCTCGTCGCCGTAGCGCAGCACGGGAATCTCACGCCATGGCTTCTGTGGCAGGTCGCGGGTCGGGAGCACCAGCTTGCCGTCTCTTCCCGCGCCGAGCTGATGTCCGGTGCCGAAGGGAAAGACCAGCACGTCGCCGGCCTCGAGATCGGTCTCTTCGTCTTCCACTTTCAGCCAGCAGCGGCCGGCCACAACGATGTGAAACGGCATCGTGCCCGATGCCTTTGCCGAAAGATTTGCAAGCGACGGCGCGGCATCGGTCTGCCAGTCGCCCGTCGGCATGAAGCAGAATTGCAGCGATCCCGAAAGGCGGATCGTCGAAAGCAGCGCCGACAGCACGTCGTCGCGCGCGACACCCGCAGCGTCTGGATTTTCGGACAAGGCTTCACGCATTCCGGCCAAATACGCGCGCCGCGCGCCCTCCTATCATCAGTGCGTTCAAACCCACTGAAGGAGAATACTATGCAAACGGCAACCGACAAACTGGTCGTGCTCGTCACCAAGGGCATCGAATCCGAATTGTCCTCCGTCGCCTTCACCATCGCCAATGGCGGCATCACCGCCGGGCTGAAAGTCTCGGTTTTCCTTACCAGCACCGGGATCGACCTGGTGCGCAAGGGTGGCCAGCAGATGACGCATGTGCCGCCGCTCGATCCGCTCGCGAGCCTGATCGAGAATTTCCAGCAGCGCGGCGGCACGATCTGGGCCTGCCCGCCCTGTGTCACCTCGCGCGGTTACACGCAGGAGGACATGCTCGACGGCGTCGTCATCGTCGGCGCCAGCGCCATGCATGCTGAGATCAAGGAAGGTGCGGCGACGCTGTCGTTTTAATCACGCACGCGCCGGGCGGAAGCTATTCTTGCGCTCGGAGATATACTTGTGAGAGTGTAACCTAATACATGCGATGCTGCATGATACGGGCGCGCAGGGGCTTCGATGACATCCGTGAGGGTCAATGAACTGATATCGGTGGCGGGCCAGCCCAATGCCGCGGACTTTGCCGATTTCGCGGCGCGCGGCTTTGCCGGCGTCATCAATGCCCGGCCGGATGGCGAGGAGCCGGATCAGCCCGGCAATGCTGCGGAAAAGGCGGCGGCCGCCGCCGCCGGGCTTTCCTATGGCTTCGTGCCGGTGAAGGGGTCCGAGGTCACCGAGGCCGATATCCGCGCCTTCCAGGCAGCGATGACGCAAGCGAAGGGGCCGGTCGTTGCCCATTGCAAGAGTGGCACTCGGGCGCTGACGCTTTATGCGCTGGGCGAGGTACTCGACGGGCGGATGCAGCCCGGCGACGTCGAGGCTTTCGGTCAAAGCCTCGGCTTCGATCTTGCTGGCGCGCGACATTTTCTGGAGAAACGGGCGAGGCAGGCACCTCATGTGACGGCCTTCTTCGAGCCCCGCACCTGCAGTGTGCAATATGTCGTTTCCGACCCGGAGACGAAACGCTGTGCCATCATCGACCCGGTGCTCGATTTCGACGAGATGTCGGGGGCGACGGGGACGGTCAATGCCGATGCCATCCTTGCTCACATCGAAAGCGAAGGGCTGACGGTCGAGTGGATCCTCGACACCCATCCGCATGCCGATCATTTCTCCGCCGCGCATTATCTGCATGAGAGGACCGGCGCGCCGACCGCAATCGGCAGTCATGTCACCGACGTCCAAAAGCTCTGGAAGGAGATCTATAACTGGCCGGCGCTTGAAACCGACGGCTCGCAATGGGACCGGCTTTTTGCCGATGGCGACACCTTCGAGATCGGTGCGCTTAAAGCCCGCGTGATGTTTTCGCCGGGCCATACGCTTGCCTCGATTACCTATCTGATCGGCGACGCCGCCTTCGTGCACGATACGGTGTTCACGCCGGATTCGGGCACGGCGCGCACGGATTTCCCGGGCGGCAGCGCTAAGGCTCTCTGGCACTCGATCCAAGCGATCCTGTCGCTGCCCGAGGAAACTCGTCTGTTTTCCGGCCACGACTACCAGCCCGGCGGCCGCCACCCGCGCTGGGAAAGTACGGTCGCCGCCCAGAAACGCGCCAACCCGCATATATCAGGCATCGACGAGGCAGGCTTCGTGGCGCTGCGGCAGGCGCGCGACCGCACGCTGCCGAAGCCGAAGCTTATGCTGCACGCGCTGCAGGTGAATATCCGCGGCGGGCGGCTGCCCGAGCCGGAGGGAAATGGCAGGCGGTATTTGAAGATTCCGCTGGATGCGTTGTAGGGCGGCCGGTGCTGGCAACCGCCGCATCGTTCAAAGCGCGTTTTCTATATCGGTCCTAACGAAGTCGTCCCCCACGAATAGCAGCCGGCATCCATGTTCCCTAGCTACCTCATAGGCGAAGCAGTCGCCGAAGTTCAGGCTGGCGGGATGGGCGCCTTTGCCCCAGGTGCGGTAGGCTTCGGCGATGCGGCGGGCGGAGGCAGGGGTGATGGCGACGATTTCGAAGCCGAGGCCGTCGATCAGTTGTTCCATCTCATCGCCGACGTTGCGACGGGCCGAGACGATCAAGGCTTCGGCGACCGTGCCGGCGGAGATCAGGAGATCATCCTCGGCTTCGAGGACGGCAATCAGGGCATCGGCTTGTGGTTCGCCAAGGACGATCGCCATCAGGGCGGAGGTGTCGACGGCGATCATTCGGGCAGGCCGTCATCGCTATAGAGGAAATCCTGGCTGCGTGCGGCCGGCGGCCCATCTGCGGCTTTGGCAATGGCGGAGGCCCGCACCGCTTCCATGAGCGTCCGGCGGGATTTCCGATCGGGCGCTGCCCTCATCGGAACCAGTTTCACGGCGGCATGACCGTGCCGGGTGAGAATGACCTCGTCCCCGGCTTCGGCACGCCGGACCAGTTCGGTCAATTGCCCCTTGGCATCCGTCACAGACACTCGCATCGTTCGCACTCCCCAGGACCAGTGCAACCCAGTTTCTTCTGGAAAATTAGACCATTCGCTGGACCATATCAACGGATAATTTTCGCAAGTCCCGCTGGCGCGGGGACAGTTCGCGCACCGAACTGCGGCATGAAGCCATGCAAGCGTCGTCAGCATGGTGGGTTCGATCGGCTTCGTCGGCCTCGTCATCCCCCATGCCGCCCGCTTCCTCGTCGGACCGGCGCATAGGCGGCTGCTGCCGGCAACGGCGCTCGGCGGCGCGATCTACATGGTCGGCGCCGATATCATTTCGCGCATCATCATCCCGCAGGCAGATCCTGCCGATCGGGGTCGTCACCGCGCTCTTCGGCGCACCGGCCTTCGCCGTCATCCTCTATCGTGTGCGGGGGAAGGCATGAGCATCAGCATCGACGAGGTGAGCTTTGCCGCCGGTAATATCGTCATCGTCAACGGCGTCAGCCTGACGGTGGAAAAGGGCAAGGTGCTCGGCCTGCTCGGACCGAATGGTTCCGGCAAATCCAGCCTTCTCAGGTTGATCTGCCGGCTGCGCAGGGTTCGCAGCGGCATCATCCGGCTGGGTGACGACGACATTTCCTCGCTACCGCGCGCAGCCCTTGCGCGTCGCGTCGCCTTCGTCGAGCAGCAGTCGACGACCGATACGCAATTGACCGTGCGCGAAGTGGTGCGGCTCGGCCGCACGCCGCATCGCGGGCTGTTGTCGTCCTGGGGTGCCGGAGACGACGCCGCCGTCGACGAGGCCCTGTCGCGGGTGGGCATGCAGGAGAGGGCGGGCCAACTCTGGCAGATGCTGTCGGGCGGCGAGCGTCAGCGCGTCCATATTGCCAGATCGCTGGCGCAGGCGCCGAGCGAACTGCTACTCGACGAGCCGACCAACCATCTCGATATCCAGCATCAGCTCGACATTCTCTCGCTGATCTCGAAGCTCGGCATCACCTGCATCGTCGCGCTGCACGATCTTAATCTGGCGGCGATGTTCTGCGACAGGCTGGCGGTGCTTCAGAAAGGCGAGATCGTTGCCTCCGGTGCGCCCGAGGTTGTGCTGACCGAGGATACGGCCGGGTCTTCGGCGTTCGCGCCCATGTCCAGAAATCGGCCGTGCACGGCCGGCATCATATCCAATACGTCATGGATTGATGGATGCCCGGGAATTTCGATCTCATGGAGGAGATCGGCGATTATTGGTCGAGACGGCCGGAGACCTTCGACCTCGCTTTTCGGCCATAGGATCGCCAGGGGTCACGAGGCCGGCGCTGTCTTGGACCCCTTTCTCTTCATGCATGCCGTCCTGCCAAAACCGCTGGGCATTTTCCGGCGACATGCATGATCTAAAGCGGCGGAAACCGCATTGCCTCTCGCAGCAGCTCGATGGCCTCTGAGACCGAAGGCCCTCTGATCGGCGGCGGCTCTGCGCGTTCGCAGAACTCGCGCCAGACAAACAGCGTCAGTTCTGCGCCATCCGTTGCAGTTTCCCCCGGTCCTTCTGCAAAATTCTCGAGCAGGCGATATCGAGCGTCCTTCCAGAACAACTCCTCCACCCAGTCATATATCGGGATCACATGGAAGTGGATCGGATAACTGGGCATGTGCCCGTACCGGCCGATATAGACGCGCTGAGCATTCAATTGCCGTTTCAGCGTGCTCTGAGCCCTTGCAAGCAACGGGCCGAATTCGGCCAAAGCGTCTTCGGGCAGATCCGACAGATCGTTGGTGTCGGTCTTGGAACTGATCATGAGGTAACCGGGAAGGGCGGAGTTCATGCGGTGGTTCACAAGCCATCCGGCCGTCTCGACAACGTGAAAGTGCTGAGGGATCTCCACGGACTGCCTCTTATCCTGATGCACCCTTCAGGGGCTTCGATGAATTCAACTAGAGACCGGTATCTTGGCGTGGTGCGAAAGGACGCTGTAACACATTGGATTGCTGCATCATTTTATTCTTAAATCCTCTCCGATTTAAGGTATGGGTTGAGATAGCAGCCGGCAACGGTTATTTGGTGCCGACCTGCAAGCGGACTCTCCGCGAACGACAAGGCGCATAGCTCCCATGATCCCCGATTTCCTCGTCACCCATTCCGGTGGCTTTCATGCCGATGAATTGCTGTCGAGCGTCATCCTGACCCGGCTTTTCCCGCAGGCGCGTATCGTTCGCAGCCGGGCGCCGGAGTGGATCACGCCGGGCGAAGACCGGATCATCTACGATGTCGGCGGAGCTTATGACCCCGCTGCCGGGATATTCGATCACCACCAGCGCGGCGCGCCGTTGCGCGACGATGGCCAGCCCTACAGCTCGTTCGGGCTGATCTGGAAGCATTACGGCCGTGACTATCTCGCAGCCTCCGACCTTCCCGAAGCGCATGTCGAGGCGATGCATGGCTCTTTCGACGCCGGCTTCGTGCTGCCGATCGATCTGACTGATAATGGCGCGCTCAGCCCATCCGGGCCGCTGGCCGGGCTGACGCTGCCGGTGCTGCTGGAAACCCTGAAACCGGTTTTCGACGAAGCGGACCCTGAGGCCGACGATCGTGCCTTCCACGCGGCCCTTGCCATTGCCCGCAGTTTCGTCGAGGCCAGGATCGCCCAGAGTGCCGCAAAATTGCGGGCCGAAGCGATCGTGCATCGGGCAATCGAGGCCGCGGGGCAGGGGCGTGTTCTGGAATTGCCGAGGGGCATGCCCTTCCGTCCCGCCATCGTCAAGGCGGGTGCCGATCACCTGCTGTTCGTCGTTCACCCGCGTGAAAAGGATTGGTGCGTGACCGGCATTCGCCGCGCCGAGGAAGGGTTCGAGCTCAGGGCCGACCTGCCGGCGGCCTGGGCCGGGCTCACCAATGGTGCACTGGAGGCGGTGTGCGGCATAGAGGGTGCAAGCTTCTGCCACAACGGCCGCTTCATCGCCGCCGCCAGGACCCGCGAGGCTGCTCTCGCCATGGCCGAGCTGGCGGTAAAGGAGGCGCTTTCGATCGGGGCGCAGCCAAATGGCGGCAGCTGAGGTCGCATGGTCATCAGTCCGATATTGAATAATATTCCCCCACCTTCGCCGTCTGCGCAAATCTGCGGGCGTCCTACGGTGCGAGATCGACATGGTGGACGCCGTGCGGCAGCGGCACGCGGCCGAGCCGCTTAAGCGCCGGCCGGTCGCCTTTTGCGACGCGGAAGACTTCGAGCCCCGGGCCGGCCTCGGGCCCGGCCCCGTCATGGCCCTGGAACACGGTGGCGAGGAAGTGGTCTCCTGTCCGATCGAAGGCGCCGCCTTCCGGCAGGGAACCCTCGAAGGGATAGTCGGCGAGCCTGGCGATGGCGCCGGTTGCCGGATCAAAACTCAGAAGCGTGACGCTGGCGTCGCGGTGGAAGCGGGCAGAGCCCGGCGGGAAGGCTGTGCCGCGCATATTGACGGTGGCGACGAGCTGGCCGTCCGGACTGATGGCGATGCCCTCGGAGGAGAGGCCGGTCTCGGCACCGCCGAGGAGATCGTGGCGAGCCGATTGTGGCGATGTAGCGGGATCGGCGAGCCTGATGACGCTGATCGTCGATGGTGTCTGCGGAATACGGCCCTCCAGGTTCTTGGCGGTGAAGTTCCGGCCCCAGTTGGCGGTGAGATAATGGCGCCCGTCGGGTGTGAAACGGCCGACGAAGGGATCGGCGCCAACCTCCACGACATTGCCCCATGGGCGCAGAATGGGCGCGTCGTTGGCTCCGGTGACCTCGAAGAAGGCGACCCGGTTTTGCGTGTTGATATTGACTGCCAGGAAGCGGCCTGAGGGATGCCAGTGGACGTTGGTCGAGGTCACGCCGCCGCGCGGGGCCGGCTCGGATCCTCTCACCCCGAGGTCGGCGAGGTCGAACCGGGCGAGGCGGCTGAAGCGGCCATCGCGATAGGCGACGATCTGGACGAAGCTCGCCTCCGGCGTGTTGGAAACGACGGCGACGCTCTCTCCATCCGGGCTGAGGGACAAGGCCTCGGGGAAGGCTTCGATCTCCACCGTGTCGGAGAGGCGGAGTGCCGCGTCATCCGAAAGGTCGACTGCGAAGAGCCGCCGGCCCGGCGGCAGGTCGCTGATTCTGTTGCCGCCCTTTGGACGTTCGCCCAGCCTTTCAGTGACGAAGGCGGTTTGCCCGTCTTCGCTGAGGGCTAGGATTTCAGGCGCCGAGGTCACCGAATTGGAGACCGGTATCGAACCGGTGACGATCTTCTCCCCGACTGGTGACATGATCGTCAGCAGATCGCGATAGCCGGCATTTCGCGGCGCAAGCTCGGCGGTGCCGTAAGTCCGGGCGAGAAAATCACCGTCGGAGATGACGGCGATCCGGCTCGCAGAGATGCGGCGGAGAATCTCGGGCGCTGCTTGCGCGCCCTCGGCAGCCTGCATGCTCTGGGGCGCGGCGAGGCTGAAGGCGATGGCGAGCGTCGCGGCGGTGAGGATTGATCCGTTCATGATCCTGCTCCCTTGTTGGCGGTCCTTTGAAAATGCCGCTGATGTTGATAATTTTCCAATCGTAATCCTGTCGCCTGTGATAGGCATTTCGCATCAGGAGGCTGTCCTGGACATCCGCACGCTTGCCTGTTTCGTGGCCGTTGCCGAAGACCTGCATTTCCGCCGCGCGGCGGAACGGATGAACCTGACCCAGCCGGCGCTCAGCCAACGGATCCGGGTGCTGGAAGGCGAGGTCGGGACCGATCTCTTCGAGCGCGACCGCCGCGGCGTGGCGCTGACGCCGGCGGGCGCGGCCTTCCTCGGCCCGGCCCGCGAGGCGGTGCGGCATGCCGGGCTGGCGAAGGCCGAAGCCCTGCGGGCGGTGCGCGGCGAGGTCGGGCGCCTGCGGCTCGGCTTCACGCCGATCGCCTTTTACGGCGTCCTGCCGGAGGCGGTGCAGGCGTTTCGTGCCCGCTACGCGCAGGTCGAGGTCGATCTCATCGAGATGAGTTCGCCTTTGCTGGAAGCCGCCCTTGCATCGGGCGACATCGACCTCGGCGTGCTGCATCCACCGCTTTCGCGGGATCTGATCATCCACTCCCTGCCGGACGAGCCGTTCGTGCTGGCGCTTCCGGCGACGCACCGGCTGGCGGAGCAGCCGGTCATCCGCGTCGCCGATCTTGCCGGCGAGCCCTTGTTGCTTGCGCCGCGGGCGATCGGTCCCAGCATATACGACCGGGTGATAGCCCTTTTCAGGGGCGAGGGCATCAGCCCCCGGATCGTCCAGGAGGTGACGCCGATGACGACGCTGGTTGGCCTCGTGGCGGCCGGAACAGGTCTCGGCTTCGTCACTTCGGGCATCGCGAAAGCCGTCCGGCCGGGCGTCGCCTACCGCCCCGTCCTGCCGCCGCCGCCATCCCTGCCGATTGCCGCCGCATGGCGCCCACCGGCATTGTCGGCGAGCGGCGAACGCTTCCTGGAGATTGTGAGAGGGTTAGTTGGGCAGGGCGATTTGCCGGAGCGGAAGTCATGAAAGGCGGGGCGCGCGGCAGCGAAGATCCATGCCGCAATTGCGGAACCGATTGACTTGCACCCGCGAAGGACTAAGCTTTATGCCATGGCAACCACCACCCACACGCGAGAGATAGCGGAGGGTGTGAGTGGCTGGCGACCTTGAGGAGGATGAGGTTTGCCGTGGATTACCGTGTTGTTCTGCTGATCGCCACATCCGTCATTGCTCTTTGTCCTGGTAACGCCGGGGCGCAGGAGGGCGATGCGACGGCGGGTGCGGCCGTTTTCAAAAAATGCGCGACCTGTCATGTCGCCGATTCCGATACGAACAAGGTCGGCCCGTCGTTGAATGGGCTGTTCGGCCGGAAGGCCGGAACGCATCCCGATTACGCCTATTCGGCCGGAATGAAGGCGGCCGGCGAGGGCGGTCTCGTCTGGGACGAGACGGCGCTGCGCGACTATCTGCACAATCCGAAGGGGAAGGTGAAGGGTACGAAGATGGCCTTCGTCGGGGTGAAGGACGACCAGGAAATCACCAATCTCATCGCCTATCTCAAGCAATATTCCAAGTGATGGGCAATATTCCCAATGACGGGCAATACTCCAAATGGCGGCTCGCGCCTGGGGGTGCATGCCTAAATTGCCGTAATTGCCGATATTTTCTATCTGTGCGATAATAAACACGGACTTTTTGCGGAATGCGGTTTCACGGGTCGACCTGCTCGAGGAGGAGCGGACATGGCTGTCGTGCTGATCCTCGTCCTGATTGTCGTCGGCTCCGTGCTGTTCCATGTGCTGAGCCCGTGGTGGTGGACGCCGATCGCGTCCAACTGGACCTATATCGACACCACCCTCGTCATCACCTTCTGGATCACCGGCATCGTCTTCGTGGCGGTGGTTTCGTTCATGGCCTATTGCGTCTTCCGCTTCCGGCACAAGCCCGGCAACCGGGCACATTACGAGCCCGAGAACCGCAGGCTGGAATTGCTGCTGGGAGGGGGAACGGCGGTCGGCGTCGCGGCGATGCTGGCGCCCGGCCTGATCGTGTGGAACCAGTTCATCACGGTGCCTGCCGATGCCGCATCGGTCGAGGTCGTCAGCCAGCAGTGGCTGTGGAGTTTCCGGCTGCCGGGAGCCGACGGAAAGCTCGGCCGCGCTGAGACCGGCGACGTCACCCCCGAAAACCCGCTCGGCCTTGATAAAAACGACGCGAGCGGCCTTGACGACGTCATCATCGAGGGCGGCGAGCTACATCTACCGATCGGCAAGCCGGTGCACATATTGCTGCGCTCGGTCGATGTGCTCCATGATTTCTACGTGCCGGAATTCCGCGCCAAGATGGACATGATACCCGGCATGATCACCTATTTCTGGTTCACGCCGACGCGGACAGGGACCTTCGACATCCTCTGCGCCGAACTCTGTGGCGTCGGCCATGGGCAAATGCGCGGCACCGTCGTGGTCGAAGCCGATGCCGACTACCAGACCTGGCTCGGACAGCAGCAGACATTCACCCAGCTTACGGCGTCATCGGGAGAGATGCCGCCGGCAAACTGAACCCCGCAGCGGTCGCAGATCGCTAGGAGACGAAGGGGAAGAGATCATGGTTGAGATTCCATCCGACAGCGCAGGCGCTATCCCCACTGCCGAAGTCGAGGATGTCGAGCTCTATCATCCGAAAAGCTGGTGGACAAAATATGTGTTCAGCCAGGATGCCAAGATCATTGCCGTCCAATATTCGCTGACGGCGATCGCAATCGGCCTGGTGGCGCTAGTGCTCTCCTGGCTGATGCGGATTCAACTCGCCTTTCCCGGCTATTTCACCTTCATCGATGCCGATCATTATTATCAGTTCATCACCATGCACGGCATGATCATGGTGATCTATCTGCTGACCGCGCTGTTCCTCGGCGGTTTCGGCAATTACCTCATTCCGCTGATGGTCGGCGCGCGCGATATGGTGTTTCCCTACGCCAACATGCTGAGCTATTGGATTTATCTGCTCGCAGTGCTGATCCTCGCCGCGGGCTTTTTCGCCCCCGGCGGTCCGACGGGGGCCGGCTGGACGCTCTATCCGCCACAGGCCGTTCTCTCCGGCACGCCTGGCGGCAAGGACTGGGGTATCCTGCTGATGCTCTCCTCGCTGATCGTCTTCATCATCGGCTTCACCATGGGCGGGCTGAACTATGTGGTGACCGTACTGCAGGGGCGCGCTCGCGGCATGACATTGATGCGCATGCCGCTGACGGTCTGGGGCATCTTCACCGCGACCGTGATGGCGCTGCTCGCCTTTCCCGCCCTCTTCGTCGCCTGCGTCATGATGATGTTCGATCGCCTGCTCGGCACGAGCTTCTTCATGCCTGCCATCGTCGAAATGGGCACGCAGCTGCAGCATGGCGGCGGCAGCCCGATCCTGTTCCAGCACCTCTTCTGGTTCTTCGGGCATCCGGAGGTCTATATCGTCGCATTGCCGGCCTTCGGCATCGTTTCGGACCTGATCAGCACGCATGCGCGCAAGAACATCTTCGGCTACCGCATGATGGTCTGGGCGATCGTCATCATTGGCGCGCTCAGCTTCGTCGTCTGGGCGCACCACATGTATGTCAGCGGCATGAACCCGGCCTTCGGCTTCTTCTTCGCCACGACGACGCTGATCATCGCCGTCCCGACGGCGATCAAGGTCTATAATTGGGTGCTGACGCTGTGGCGCGGCGACATCCACCTGACCCTGCCGATGCTCTTTGCGCTCGCCTTCATCGTCACCTTCGTCAATGGCGGCCTGACCGGCCTCTTCCTTGGCAACGTCGTCGTCGACGTGCCGCTGTCGGACACGATGTTCGTCGTCGCGCATTTCCACATGGTCATGGGTGTGGCGCCGATCCTCGTCATTTTCGGGGCGATCTATCATTGGTATCCGAAGGTGACGGGACGCATGCTGAACGACGTGCTCGGCCATATCCACTTCTGGATCACCTTCCTCGGCACCTATGCGATCTTCTTTCCGATGCACTATCTCGGCCTGCTCGGCGTGCCGCGCCGCTATTTCGAGATGGGAGAGACGGCCTTCGTTCCGCCTTCGGCCGATACGCTGAATATCTTCATCACCGTCATGGCGCTGATCGTCGGGGCTGGACAGATGGTCTTCCTGTTCAATCTGGTCTGGAGCCTTTTCCGGGGCAGGGAGTCCGGCGGCAATCCGTGGCGGGCAACGACGCTCGAATGGCAGACGCCGCAGACGCCGCCCGCCCATGGAAACTGGGGAAAGGATCTGCCGGTCGTCTACCGCTGGGCCTATGACTACAGCGTGCCGGGGGCGGCCGAGGATTTCATTCCGCAGACGGTGCCGTCAGGCGGCGGCGTCACACGAGAGGTCCACGCATGAACGTCATGCTGATCTTCCTTGCCGCAGTCGCCGCCATTATCTTCTGGTGGCTTTCCGGGCAGCGGTTGACCTCGAAGCCCTGGCTCGAAACCGGGTCGGTGCAGCTGCCGGGTCATGACGGTGCCGAGCGGCAAAGGCTGCCGGCGCCGGCGGTGAAAATCGGGCTCTTCGTGTTTCTCGGTGTCGTCGGTGCCGTCTTCAGCCTTGCTGTCAGCGCCTATTTCATGCGCATGGCGTCGACCGACTGGTGGGCGACGCCTGTTCCCCGGCTGCTCTGGGTGAACACTGCGGCACTGGCCTTAAGCAGCGCTGCCCTGCAATGGGCGAAAAGAGAAGCAGGGCATGGCCGCATGGAGGTGCTGCGACCGGCGCTTGCTGCAGGACTTGCGCTTGCCATCTTCTTTCTCATCGGGCAGATCCAGGCATGGCGGGAGCTGACGGCGGCCGGCTACGTGCTGGCCGACAACCCTTCCAACAGCTTCTTCTACCTGCTGACCGGCCTGCACGGCCTGCATATCCTCGGCGGGCTTGCCGTGCTCGCGCATACGACAGTCAGGGCATTTTCAACCGACGTTGCGCCGGAGAGGCTGCGCCTCAGCGTCGATCTTTCCGCTATCTATTCGCATTTCATGCTCGCCGTCTGGCTGTTGCTCTTCGCGCTCTTTGCCGGATGGGCGAATGATTTCGTCGATCTCTGCCGCACACTGCTCAGTTAGGAGATTTGCAGATGGCACATCCTGTCCAGACACACGGCGAGCCAGGCCTCAGCCCGGTCGGCCTGCGCGGTGTCGCCGCCGATTTCAGCTCGGATCAGCGCGCCTTCAAGACCGCCTCCTGGGGCAAGGCGATGATGTGGATCTTCCTCTTGAGCGACACCTTCGTCTTCGGCTGTTTCCTGATCGCCTATATGACCGCCCGGATGTCGACGCCTGTTCCATGGCCCAATCCGAGCGAGGTCTTCGCGCTGCATATCGGCGGCCAGGACGTTCCGCTGATCCTGATCGCGATCATGACTTTCGTGCTGATCTCGAGCAGCGGCACCATGGCGATGGCGGTCAACTTCGGCTATCGCCGCGACCGCCGCATGACGGCCATGCTGATGCTGCTCACGGCCGTTCTCGGCGCAGGCTTCGTCGGCATGCAGGCCTTCGAATGGACGAAGCTGATCACTGAAGGCGTGCGCCCCTGGGAAAACCCGTGGGGCGCGGCACAGTTCGGATCGACCTTCTTCATGATAACAGGCTTTCACGGCACCCATGTCACGATCGGCGTCATCTTTCTGCTGATCGTCGCCCGCAAGGTCTGGCGGGGCGATTTCGACGTAGAACGGCGCGGCTTCTTCACCAGCCGGAGAGGCCGCTACGAGGCCGTCGAGATCATGGGCCTCTACTGGCACTTCGTCGACCTGGTCTGGGTCTTCATCTTCGCGTTTTTTTATCTGTGGTGAGGTCGTCATGAGCGAGACAACGGCGCATGCACAAGCGCAAACGGTGCATGTACAAGAACACACCGGACAGCAGCACCCGATTCGGCTCTATCTCTTCGTCTGGGGCCTGCTCTTCGTGCTCAGCGCCCTTTCCTACATGGTCGATTATCTCGGCATCCAGGGCTATCTCAGGTGGACGCTGATCCTGGTGTTCATGATGCTGAAGGCTGGGCTGATCGTCGCCGTCTTCATGCACATGGCCTGGGAACGGCTGGCGCTCGTCTACGCCATCCTGCTGCCGCCGCTGCTGGTGCTGGTTTTCGTGGCGCTGATGGTATCGGAAGCAGACTACACGATCTTCACCCGGCTGGCATTCTTCGGTGCGACGCCCTAGGGTCTGTTGGACAGGATAGACAGATCGGAGCGGACTTCGGCGATGACCAAGGAAATCCGACTTTTTGGCGCTATTGCGGTCCGACCCGCCGTCCTTGCTCTCATATCCCAGTTCGAAACGGACACAGAATTCACAGTTACGGTCAAGTGGGAGCTCAATCCTGTCGTCAAGAAACAGATTGAAGCTGGGGAGCCTTTTGACCTCGTCATCACCAATCCTAACCTGGTTGAGGATCTGGCCGCCTTGGGAAAAGTCAAGGCGGGGAGCGAGGTCGCGTTTGGCCGGATAGCAATGGGGGTGGCGGCCAAGGCAGGCGGTCGGCCGCTCGACATCGGGTCGGTGGAAGCATTCAAACATGCGTTGAAGAGCGCCAGATCGATCGCCTACGCCAGTGAAGGAAGCAGCGGCGGCTACTTCTCCGGTTTGCTGGAACGCTTGGGAATAGCCGATGAGGTGAAGCCAAAGCTGGTGGCCATATCAGGAGGGCAGACTGCGCCGGCCGTAGGCCGTGGGGAGGCCGAGTTGGGTGTCGTTCCCGTGACCTCGATTCTCGCCGCCGCTCCCGAGGTCATGCTTGTCGGTCGGTTTCCGGCAGAACTGCAAAGTTACATCGACTTCGCCATTGGCATCAGCGCCGCGTCAACGGACGCAGAAGCTGCCAGGCAGCTGTCGGAATTTCTGACGTCGACAGCCGTTGATGGCATCCTGGCGGCAAAGGGTGTCGAGCGTTGCTGAAGGCGTGCTTGGCTGACGACGAGAACGCCAACCCAACCTCCCTCATTCCTGTGCTTGTCACAGGAATCAAGTGCGCCCGAGTCCTTGGGCGCGGGAGAACGACCTCGTCGTATGAGAGTCATTCACGGCGCGGACGCGCCGTGGCTGGATTCCTGTGACGAGCACAGGAATGAGGGAGGAGAAGTAGGCACCGTCACTATAGGGGCGTTGGAGAATGCCGCGCTCGGGCGCTGGAGGATGCCGGGCTTTTGCTTCCGTCCGTAGGGCAGCAATCGGCGATCTCCGTTGCCGTGCATCTTCGATCAACCTGTCGAAGATGGGTCGTTCCCCTTCTTTTCCCAGGATCGCAGCGCACGCCAGAGCACGGTGTTGTCTGCATAACCCAGCACACGCGCAATCTCGGACATCGGTGCGGCATGTCGGTCGCCGAGATAGTGGGTGGCGAGTGTCTGGCGGTGCTGGCGAACGAGATCGCGAAGCGACACGCCTTCCTCTGACAGCCGGCGCTGCAGGCTTCGCGGCGACATCTTCAGTTCGGCGGCAAGCGTTGCAACCGTCACCGGTTTGCGGCCGAGATAGATGCTGATCAGAGCCTGGACCTTTTCCGTGACGATATCGCCGGCCGCTCGCTCGTTGACCAGATCGCCGATATGCCGCTCCAGGATTTCGATCAGGCTTTTGTCTTCCGCACGGTGCACACGGTCAGCCTCCGCCTTGTTCATGACGATCCGGTTGCCGGATTGGCCGAACAGGATCGGCGCGCCATAGATGCGTTCCAGCACGCCGGCGTCGCGCGGGGCGTGATGCTCGAGCTGAATTTCGATCGGCCGCCAGCCACGGCGGAAGCACGAACGGACGAGCTGACAGGAGGCGGCGATCGTGAATTCGCTGTCCTGCCGGCGCGGCCACATGCCGGGATCGACGATCCGGTAGGTCCAGACAAAATCGCCATTCTCCTCGAACACGCCGGAACTGGTCGCGCCCTGGACCGCGTTGACATATTTCGACAGCCGTTCGAAAGCGCTGCGAATGGTCGGCGAGAGCGCAAAGAGCATGCCGATGGGGCCGATGTCGGCGGGCTTGAATCCGGTGCCCATGCGGGCTCCCAGTGCCGGTTCGCCTGTTATGGTCGCGGCTTCCTCGAACAGCGCGACATAACGCGCCATGGGCAGGACAGCGTAGGGATCTTCCAGTTGCGAGCGCAGAATGCCGTGCGAAGCCAGAAGAAGGTCGGTTTTCCCGGATCTTTTATCGATTTGTTGCACCAGCGGGATCAAAACGGAGGCTCGAATTGAAGCAACTGCGGGCATGCGGCTGATCAAATGCGATGCAACTGCCATTTTCAGCGTCTCCGGTGAACTTCGTGGCGCGAATTATCGATTCATTGGCATAAACTGCAATTTCGGGGCCAGATCGCCGCGCTTACCTTCTTGGCAACAAGCAAGCAAAGAGGGGTTCTCCATGATACTGGAAGCAAGCATGCCCGCACCATCATCGCCGGAGCGTCGTCTGGCCAAGGACTCGGTAGGCCTCGCCCATATCGTGTTCTTCGTCGTTGCCGCGGCCGCGCCGCTCACGGCCGTCGTCGGCGCTTCGCCGGCCGCTTTCGCTTTTGGCAATGGTGCAGGCGTCCCCGGCGCTTTCGTGCTTGCCGGCCTGCTCTACCTGCTCTTCTCGGTCGGCTTCACCGCCATGAGCCGGCATGTGGGCGGGGCAGGAGCCTTCTACACCTATATAACCCACGGCATTGGCAAGCCGGCGGGTGTGGGTGGCGCCTTCATGGCGCTGGTCACCTATAGCGCGGTTCAGATCGCCATTTATGGCCTGTTCGGTTTCTTCATGGCCAACGCCATAGCGCCGCTCGGGCTGGTCCTGCCCTGGTGGGCTTGGGCCTTCGCAGCACTCGTCGTCGTGCTGGTCTGCGGTCAGCGCAACATCGCCTTCTCGGGCGCGATTCTCGGCGTCTGCATGATTGCCGAAATCGCCATATTGCTGGTTCTGGATCTTGCCATCGTCTTTTCAGGCGGCGGACCAGAAGGCATCAGCTTCTCCTCCTTCGCGCCATCGTCGGTCTTTGCGCCCGGTCTTGGTGTGGCGCTGGTCTTCGTCATCGGTTCCTTCATCGGCTTCGAAGCTACGGCCATTTTCGGCGAGGAAGCCGAAGATCCGGAAAAGACCATCCCCCGCGCCACCTATGTTGCCGTGCTGCTCATCACCCTCTTCTATGCCTTCTCCACCTGGGCAATCGTGCAATTCTACGGTCCGGGCAAGGTGCAGGCTGCTGCGGCTGCCAGCCTCGACAGCTTCTACTTCACCGCCGCCAATTCCGTGCTTGGTGCATGGTCGAGCCAGGCGATGAACGTGCTGCTGATCACCAGCCTGTTTGCCTGCATCCTGTCCTTCCACAATACGCTCAACCGCTACTTCTTCGCCCTTGGCCGTGAAGGCCTGGCAGCCCAGGTGCTCGGCAAGGTTCACGCCAAGCATGGCTCACCCTATGCTGCCGGTCTGCTGCAAAGCCTGATCGCGGCCGTCGTCCTTGGCCTGTTCGTGATCTTCGGCGCCGATCCTTACACCGTCGTGTTCTCGTGGATGGCCGCGCTGGCGGGTATCGGTATCCTGCTGGTCCAGGTGCTTGTCTCCGTCGCGATCATCATGTTCTTCCGCAAGACGCCGAACAGCTACAGCGCCTGGACCACGATGACCGCTCCGACGCTGGCGCTCCTCGGTCTCATGGGTTCGCTCGTGCTGGTCAGTTCCAATCTTTCACTCCTTTCCGGCAGCGAAAGCCTGATCGTCAAGGCTTTCCCCTATGCCATGGTGCTGGTGGGCATTCTTGGCGCGCTGTTTGCGATCCGGATCAAGAGATCCAAGCCCGCTCTCTATGCCTCCCTTGGAAAGGTCTTCGAATGAGTGCCGTTGCCGAACTTGCACCCGTCGATCGCCTTCTGGTGCTCGCGGTCGCGATCCTGATCTGCGCAACATTGCTGGTTGCCGTCGAGGCACACGCCTTCTGCTCGGTGTTCTGCATTCATGCGGACCAGATGATGATCGATACGCAGATCTGCTCCGGTCGATCCTGATCACCGCAACTTGCGACGCGCCATGGTGCGTCGTCTCCCCCCGAAACCAAGAGGCTTGAAACCAAGAGGTATTTCAATGGACGCCGTTGTCGCAGTCACCCATCCGCTCGATCCCCTGAGCCTCGACGAGATCGCTTCTGCCGTTGCCATACTCAAGGATACGCAGACACTCGCACCCACCTTCCGCTTTCCGATAACCCGGCTGGAGGAGCCGACCAAGGCGGATCTTGCCGTCTATCGCCTGGGCGACCGGCTGCCGCGCCTCGCCTTCATCCTGGCAATCGACATCAGCAATGGCGAAACCTTCGAGGGCGTCGTAGACGTGACTGCCGGCACGGTGTCCTCCTATATCCGGCTGCCCGTCGATGAATTGCCCTATGGCCAGCCGCCGATCATGCTGTGCGAATTCGAAACCGTTGAAGGCACCGTCAAATCCGATCCGCGCTGGATCGCTGCCGTCAAGAAGCGCGGCATTACCGACGAGGATATTCCGCTCATCCAGATCGATCCTTTTTCCTCGGGCTATTTTGGCCGCGAATTCGAGAAGGGAAAGCGCATCGTCCGCGCCGTGTCCTATTGGCGCGAGGATATCCGTGACAACGGCTACGCGCATCCGATCGAGGGCGTGGTGGCGGTGGTCGATCTGATCACCAACCGAGTGGTCGATCTCGTCGACGATGAGAAGATCATTCCGGTCCCGAGGAAGAAGCACAATTATGGCCGCGAAACCTTCCCGGAACCACGGCCCGATCTCAAGCCGCTGGATATCGTTCAGCCGCAAGGGTCGAGCTTTACTGTCGACGGTTGGAAAGTCGAATGGCAGAATTGGAGTTTCCGTGTCGGGTTCACCCCGCGCGAGGGGCTCGTTCTGCATGAACTCGGCATCAAGGATCAGGGCAGGCTAAGGCCAGTCGTCTTTCGCGCCAGTGTCACCGAAATGGTCGTACCCTATGCCGATCCGACGGCGAACCACTATTGGAAAAGCGCCTTCGATGCTGGCGAATATGGTCTCGGACGCCTGGCCAATTGCCTCGAACTCGGCTGCGACTGCCTCGGCCATATTCACTATTTCGACGTGCCGGCGGCCGATGATTTCGGCCAGCCCTTCATCATGAAGAATGCCATCTGCATGCATGAGGAGGATTACGGCATCCTCTGGAAGCATTACGAATTCCGCAACGGTATTTTCGAAGTGCGCCGTTCGCGCCGCCTCGTCATTTCCTTCTTCGCAACCGTCGGCAACTACGATTACGGCTTCTATTGGTATCTTTACCAGGACGGCACGATCCAACTCGAAGCCAAGCTCACCGGCATCATCCAGACCGCGGCGGTCGCGACCGGCGAAACCTATCCATGGGGCGGCATGGTCGATGACCATCTCGGCGGTCCGACCCACCAGCATTTCTTCAATGCGCGTCTGCACATGGATGTCGACGGCGGCGACAATACCGTGACCGAGCATGAGTTCGTGCCGCGTCCCTGGGGTGAAGACAACCCCTATGGCAATGTCTTCGATACCAGGAGTCGGGTGCTGAAGCGCGAACTCGATTCGCCGGCACTCGCCAATGGCGAGACCGGCCGTTACTGGAAAGTCTCCAACCCCAACATCCAGAACAGCGTCGGCAAGGCGCCGGGCTACAAGATTGTCGTCATGCCGTCGCCTGTTATGCTTGCCCAGCCGGATTCGACCGTTGCCCAGCGCGGCGGCTTCGCCAAGAAACACATCTGGGTCACCGCCTTCGATGCCAGGGAAAAATATGCGAGCGGCGATTATCCGAACGTGCACGCCGGCGGCGACGGCCTGCCGGGTTATGTCAAGCAGAATCGGGAAATCGAGAATGCCGATGTCGTGCTCTGGCATTCCTTCGGCCATACCCATGTCTGCAAGCCCGAGGATTTTCCGATCATGCCCGTGGAATATGCCGGCTTCACGCTGAAACCAAACGGCTTCTTCGCATCCAACACCGCCATGGACCTGCCGCCGGAAGGAAACAGCCAGAGCGTCGACAATCGCCTGCAGCCTTCGCCCGACGACACCGGAAACGGTTCCTGCTGCCACGCCTAGACCATGGCAGCTTCTGTACCGTGTCGGCACTCTTCCCGGCGAGGGAATGACGCTGTAGAGTTGCAGAATGTTTGCCCGACCATCCCACCCGGAGGCTCCGTATGGCTGAGGTCCTGTTGTTTCACCACGCACAAGGGCTGACCCCGGGTGTGCGTGCATTCGCCGATGACATCAGGGCAGCCGGCCATATCGTGCACACGCCTGACCTGTTTAAAGGGCGCACGTTCCCCAGCATCGAGGAGGGTCTCGCCTATATCGGGGAGATCGGATTCGACGAGGTCAGGGAGCGCGGCGTCCGGGTCGCCGACGAATTGCCACCCGGGCTCGTCTATGCGGGGTTCTCGTTCGGTGTGCTGCCGGCGCAGAAGCTGGCGCAGACGCGGCCCGGCGCCCGCGGGGCTCTGCTCTTCTACTCCTGCCTGCCGATCAGCGGCGAGTGGGCCTTCGGACCCTGGCCGGAGGGCGTCGCGGTGCAGATCCACGGCATGGACAACGACCCGATTTTCGTCGGCGAGGGCGACATCGACGCCGCCCGCGAGATCGTGGAGAAGGTCGAGGACGCGGAGCTTTTCCTGTACCCGGGCGATCAGCACTACTTCGCCGACAGCTCGCTGCCGTCCTATGATGCGGATGCGACCGCGCTGCTCACCCTCCGCGTGCTCGAATTCCTGAATCGCGACTGATCCAGACATTCCGTGGGAGATCCGGTTTGGCTCCGGTATAGCCGTCCTGAGATAGATGCCGTTCATCCTGCAGCGCGGGCTTTCGGCGCGGAGCGGATTATTCTGACACCACGCAGAAATTGTTGCCTTCGGGATCATTCAAGACCGTGTAGCCATCCGCTTCCCGGACGAAGCTCGCTTCGAGGGATAAAAGCCGTTCTACCTCCCTGGCCCGATCGGGGGTGGCAATATCGAGATGCAGTCGGTTGCGGGCGGGACGTTCCCCCTGGCGAAGTTGGAAGCAAAGGCGGGTTCCGGGACCTTCGACCATCACGCTCGGGTCAGTCTCGGGTGTCAATCCGAGAGCGGCGAGGCGGGCCAGTTCTTCGTCGTCATATGGCATCACGTCGTAGCCATCGAGCGCCTCCGCCCAGAACCGGGCGACACGCGAGGGAATGTCGCAATCGATGACGATTTCTTTTAGCCTTGCCATGGAATCCTTCAAGAATTGTTGGGCCGGCGACGGCAAACGCGTTCGACGAGCGCGCCACCGACGGCCGGCAGCAATGCGAAAAGTATGAGCTGCGGTGTCTCCGTCAGCGCCAACAGGCCAGACATGAGGAAGGCGACCAATAATCCTGCCAGCACCCCGGCTGCATAGGGCAGATAATCCTTCAAGTAAGCCTCCGTCTTGTGCTGATCTCAAACAGAAGGGGCATTATTGGCTTGAGATAGAGATCTTTGCGGTATCGGCAATGGCTGGTTGCGGCCGAATCTCACGTCGTCCGATCGGTTTATGCGGAATGCCACCACGTTGGTTTACGCGACAGGTCGACCCAAACGACGTGAGCCGGTGCACGTGTTTTGCAGGAGACGACCGATTTCTTTCGCGCTATGAAGACTGACGGCATATCCCCGCTACATCCCGAGGTCCTTCACATGGCTTTGAAAATCCTTTTCGTTGGCGGTACCGGCCAGATTTCATATCCATGCGTCGAGCGCGCCGTGGTTCAGGGCCACGATGTCAGCGTCTATAACCGCAGTTTGAGAGGCGACCCATTGCCTGCGGGGGTTACCTCGATCGTCGGCGATCTCGCGGCGCCCGCCTATGCGGACTTGGCCAAGGCCAATTATGACGTCGTGTGCCAGTTCATTGCCTTTACGCCCGATCAAGTCGCGCGTGACATCGATGTGTTTGCCGGGCACTGCGGCCAGTACATCTTCATCTCTTCGGCTTCGGTCTATGAAAAGCCGCCGCGCCATTATGTGATTACCGAACAGACACCGGCGATGAACCCCTACTGGCGCTATAGCCAGGACAAGATTGCCTGTGAGACTCTGCTCAAGAATTCCGGGAATCTCCCCTGGACCATCGTCCGCCCCAGTCACACCGTTCGCACCGGCCTGCCGATCATGATGGGCGACAGCGACGTTATGGCGAGACGCATGCTGGACGGCGAGCCCACCATCGTAGCCGGCGATGGCCACACGCCCTGGACACTGACCCGCTCGGTTGATTTCGCGGTGCCCTTTGTCGGGCTTTTCGGCAAGCCGGCGGCGTTGAACGAGATCTTCCACATCACCTCCGACCGCGCCCACATCTGGGACGATATTCAAAAGACGATCGCCAGATTGCTTGATGTCGAGGCCAAGATCGTACACGTGCCGACGGACACCCTGGTCCGGTACAATCCGGAGTGGGTTGGCCCGCTGCGGGGCGACAAGGCATGGTCGGCGATCTTTGACAATTCAAAGGTCAAAAGCGTGGCGGGCGACTTCAGCTGCGCCGAGAGCCTTGATGAAATTCTGGTGGAGCCGATCATGCATCTCAAGCAGCGCCTCGCCAAGAACCGTCCGCCAAAGGGCGATCTCGATGCTTTGGTCGATCGGATTTGCGCTGCGCAAAGCGCTCTCGGCTAGGCAGGCCCTGGTAGAGCAACTTTCCGAAAGACAAGGCGCAGGCGGTCGTGCCCGCGCTGATCACCCGGACCTGCGATGTCGCCGATCTCGACAGCCTGTCGGATTGGCTGGAAAACAACCATACCGACCTTAATGGCGGATAGAGACTTGTGGCCGGCGACCCAAAGGGTCGGACGAGGTATCACGGCATGCCGCTCACAAAAAATCCCCGCCTAAAACGCGTCCTAAAACATGATGGAGGTCGCGCCGGCTGAGGATCTCGGCAATGATGGCCATCCATTCGCCACTCCGATCCTATCAGGCCATGCTGTTCATTCCGCTTCCTTTCGTCGTTGCCCTGCTGCTGCTCATCCTCTTCGTTGCCGTCCTCAGGCGCGACGAGGAGGCGCAGCCCAACCTGCCGTTTCTGGCACTGATCCTGCTCGCCGTGCTGCAATCCGTCCTCTCCGGCCTGCGCTGGGGCTACGGGGTGCAGGCGGCGGGCGTGATCGCGCCTGTCACCGCGGCGATGGTGCCGCCGCTTGCCTATGCCGGGGTTTCCAGGCTGGTGAGGACGAGCCGGCGGCCGCTGCCGACGCGCATTGCACTGCATGCGGTGCCTGCCGCGGTCATCCTGCTTTTGATGGTGTTCCGGCGGGATGCGATCGATCTCGCGCTGGTGCTTGTTTTCGTCGGCTATGCCTTGGCGATCCTGCTTCTGATGCGGCCGGGCGCGGATGCGCTTCGGCTAGCGCCCTTCGAGGGAGCGGTGCCGGCCTATCGGGCGATCATCTTCGCGGCGGCGGCGCTGTGCCTGTCGGCCTCGGTCGATATCTTCGTCTTTTTCGATTTCACATGGGCGCATGGCGAGCATGCGCTGACGCTGATCAGCGTCAGCAATCTCGCGGTTCTCGTCATCCTCGGCATCGCGGCAGCCGCCGCCAGCCGAAGCCGGGCGCCGGCCGAGGCGGTGGAGACGGTGCTGAAGTCCGAAACGACCGAAGACAAGGAGACGATCGCCACGGTCGATGCGCTGATGGAGGCAAAAAAACTCTATCGCGATGCCAATCTCAATCTCGACCGGCTGGCCCGCAAGGCCGGCATTCCCGCCCGCCAGATCTCGGCGGCGATCAATCGGGCGATGGACAAGAACGTCTCGCAATATGTCAATGACTACAGGATCGGCGAGGCCTGCCGGCTGCTTGCCGCGAGCCAGAAATCGGTGACCGAGGTGATGTTCGAGGTCGGCTTCCAGACCAAGTCCAACTTCAACCGCGAATTCCGCCGTGTCACGGATATGACGCCGCTTGCCTGGCGTGAGAGGAAGGGCGGATCCGGCGTCTCTTCGGCTTCGTCCTGAAGTGACGCCCTGTCCTCTCTCCAGCTCATCCTGAGCGCCCCGTAGAGACCTCGAAGGACGGGGCTGGCAACCGGCGCTTCATCCAGCCAGTCTGTACCCACGCAATCACCCGCCCTCGTGGTTCAAGACGGGCCTTCGGGCCTCCTTACCATGAGGGCTGACCCCGGGTGCCTTGCCGCGCCAAGTACACAATCGCGATCGAGGACTGTCAGAAACGCGTTCGAGGTCGCGGTTTTGTCGCCGTTGGTCATTCTGGCGGCATGAACACGACATCAGAACATGACCGAGACCTTGCCGCTAAGCTGAGATCACTTTCGATCGAGCCCGCGGCCTTCAAGACGGAACCGCTGGAGCCCCATGTCCGGCGACATGTGATCCCCGGAGCAATGCTGGCCCTTGCCGCGACGGCATCGCTGGCGGTGGTTCTTTTCTATCGGCCCGAAACGCTGGAGCGCATCGAGACTGTGCTTGCAGGTCTCATAGGCAAGGACGAGGCCGCAATATCCGTCAATGGAGCCGACCTGCCCGCCGCCGGTCCTATCCGGGCTCCGCCCTCCAATAACCCAGCGGACAGGGCATTGCCGTCCCGGGAAGTCACCGGCTCCGGCTACGTCGTGGCCCCCGATATCGCCACCATCTTCTCCAAATATGAAGGTTGGATCGCTGCCGTAGAGGTTGAGGCGGGCGACAGGGTCGTATCGGGGCAGGTGCTGGTGCGGCTCGATGATGCCGGCGCCAGCTTTGCGCTTCAGGGGGCCGAGATCGCCCGGCAATCGGCGGAGCTGGCGCTAACGGCGAAGACTATTGAATTGGCGCAGGCGCGGTCTTCCCTCACGCGCACCGAGCGGCTTGCCGGGCGCGATGCGATGTCGGCGCAGATGCTGGAGGAGGCGAAGACGGCGTTCGACACTGCCGAAAATGCCGCCCTGCAGGCACGGCAGGACGTGGCCAAGGCGGATCTCGATATCGACAGGGCGCGCGAGCAGGTGGAAGCGCTGACCGTCCGGGCGCCGATATCAGGCACCGTCACGCGGCTTACCGCACATGTCGGCGACACCGTGCTGTCGCGCGAGGACAGCGTGCGGGAGAATGAAAGCCTGCTTGCGATTGCCGACATGGCAACCATGGTCATCGATGCCGATGTGGCCGAGGCGAATATCGCGTTGATGCGGCCGGGCTTGCGTGGCGAGGCGGTGCTCGACGGCTTTCCCGACCGGCCTTTTGCGGTCGAAGTATCGAAGATCGCGCCGATGATTTCGCGGGAGAAGGGGACGGTGACGCTTCGCCTGTCACTTTCCTCACCGCCGTCAGACATGCGCCCCGCCATGGCCGCGCGCATCCGCCTTCTGGTGGGTGAGGCCGGGGATAGCACAGACCATCAGCAAGGAGCAGAGCGATGACCGACACTCAAGAACCCTATATCGCGCTTCGCGGCGTCAGGAAGGCATTCAGGATCGGCGTGGAGACGATCCCGATCTTTTCGGGGCTCGACCTTTCCATAGCACGCGGCGAGTTCGTCGCCGTCATGGGGCCGTCGGGTTCGGGGAAATCGACGCTGCTCAACATGCTCGGCGGCATCGACAGCCCCGACGGAGGGGAGATCAGGATCGGCCGCAGCCATCTCGAGCAGATGGGCGAAGGCGCCAGAGCCGCCTGGCGGGCACACAGCATGGGCATCGTCTTCCAGTTCTACAATTTGCTGCCGATGCTGAATGCGGGCGAGAATATCGAGCTGCCGCTGCTGTTGAAGCCGCTCAAGCACAAGGAGCGGCGGGCGCGCGTCGAGACCGTGATGGATCTGGTCGGGCTCTCCGGGCGGCAGCGGCAGTTTCCATCCAGCATGTCCGGCGGGCAGCAGCAGCGCGTCGGCATTGCGCGCGCCATCGTCAGCGATCCCGATTTGCTTCTCTGCGACGAGCCGACCGGCGATCTAGAGCGGAAATCGGCGAACGATATCCTTGACATGCTTGGCTTTCTTAATCGAGGTCTTCAGAAGACCATCATCATGGTCACGCATGATCCGGAGGCGGCCTCTTTTGCCCGGCGCACGCTGCATCTCAACAAGGGCGAATTCATCAGCCAAGAGAGGCAGGGCCAATGACCTTCTTCCAGCTGATGCGGCGCAATGCCTGGCGCAAGCCGCTCCGGGCCACGCTTCTGATGTTCTCGGTCGGCGTCGCCTTCCTGATCTACGGGCTGACGGCGAGTTTCCTCAGCGGCTCGCAAGGGGCGGCCGGGGCAAGCGATACGCTGCTCGGCGTCTTCAACAAATCAGGCCGCGCGCAGCCGCTGCCGCTCGCCTATCTCAACAGGATCGCGGCGGACAGTGATGTCGCGGCCGTCGCCTATATGACGCGCATGCGGGGCTTCGTCGATGTCGAGAAAAATGTCTTGATGACGAGCGCGGTCGATCCACGATTGATCGCCGCGGCCAATGGCGACGAGCTCGGGCTGACGCCGCAGCTGATATCAGCGCTGGAGGAGGGTCGCGACCGGGTGCTGGTCGGCCGGGCGCTGGCGGAGGCGCAGGGCTGGTCGGTCGGCCAGCGCATCGGGGTCACCAGCCACTTGACAAGGGAAGGCGGCAGCCGCAACTGGAGTTTCGAAATCGCCGGCATCTTCGAAGGGGCCGACGCCAGCACCGACACGTATTTCATGATCGCCCGCTATGATGCCGTCAATGCGGCGCGCGCCCGCGGCAAGGATACAGTCGATGGCTTCTTGGTGCGACCGCGACCGGGCGTTTCATCCGGCGTGCTGGCGGCAAGGATCGACGCGCTGTTTGCCAATTCGGCGGCACCGACGCGCACTCAATCGGAAAAGCAGTTCATCGAGGCTTTCTTGCGGCAGTTCGCCGATATCGGCCTGATCGTCAGCCTCGTCGTCGGCGCGGCCTTCGTGACGATCCTGATGATCGTGGTCAACACCATGCTCTTTGCCGTCAGGGAGCGCAGCTTCGAAATCGGCGTCATGAAGGTGCTTGGCTTTTCCAGCGGGCGGATCATGGTGCTGGTCCTCGGCGAGACGCTGTTCGTCTTCGCCGCCGGCGGCGCGGGCGGGCTGGTGCTTGCCAAGCTCGCGACGCTGTTTGCCGGGCCGGAATTCGGCCTCGCCTTCACCTCGTCCGTGCTGCTGAAATCCGTCGCCATCATCGCCGGTCTCGGCCTCCTGACTGGATTGCTTCCTGCCGCCAATGCCATGCGCCTGCCCATCGTCAATGCCTTCAGATCGAGATAGTCCAATGTCATCAGCGCTTAAGCAGATCTTTCTCATGATCAGAGTCAATCTCGGCAGCCTGCCGCGGCGGCTGGCGATCTCGTTGTCGATGGTGTTCTCGGTCGCCCTCGTGGTGGCGGTGCTCGCAGGCTTCCTGGCGATGGCGCGCGGCTTCGATGCCGCGCTTGCCGGGGCCGGCTCGCCTGATGTCGTCGTCATCCTAGGCGGCGGCACCAACCAGGAGACCGGCTCGGATGTGCCGGCCGAGGCGATCCGCAGCCTTGCCGCCATGAGCGGTGACACGGGGATTGCCCGCGACGGTGCGGGCGGGCCGACGCTATCGCGCGAGACCGTCGTTCCCGTCGATATCAGGGCAAGCGACGGTGCCGACCAGACGTTGTCGCTGAGGGGCATGGACGTGGCAGGCCCGGGCTTGCGCGAGCGCGCCCTGCTTTCCGAAGGGCGGCTGTTTTCGCCCGGCGCCCGCGAGATCGTCGTCGGCGCCCGCATCGCCCAGACTTTCCCAGGCTTTGCCGTCGGCGAGACGGTGCGCCTCGGCGCGGTCGACTGGAGGGTCGCCGGCCATTTCACCTCAGGCGGCAGCGCCTTCGAATCCGAGATCTGGGCGGATCTGGAGGCGGTGCAATCGGCCTTCGACCGGCAGGGGCAGGTGCAGAGCCTGCGCGTGCGGCTCGATGGCGGGCGCGATGCCGCGAGCGCATTGACGACGTTGCGCGCGCGCCTGTCCGGTCTCTCGGGTCCGCCGCTCACCGCCGTCTCTGAGGCCGATCTCTACGCCGCGCAGGCCGAGCGCACCGAGACCCTGATCCGCCTGTTCGGCTGGCCGATCGCGCTCTTGATGGCGGTCGGCGCTACGGCCGGGGCGCTGAACACGATGATGAGCTCAGTCTCCGACCGGACCGTCGAGATCGCCACGCTGCGGCTGCTCGGCTTCGGCCGCTTGCCGGCCTTCACTGCCACCTGGGTCGAGGCCGTGGCTCTCTCTATCACCGGCACCGCCCTCGGCATCCTCGCCTCATGGCTCGCCTTCAACGGCTGGCAGGCCAGCACGATGGGCGCCAATAATACCAAGATGGCCTTCCAGCTCGACGTCACCGCCGATGTCGTGCTCACCGCCGGCCTGCTGGGACTTGCCATCGGCATCATCGGCGGCGCGTTGCCGGCACTTGCGGCGACACGGCTGCCGCTGACCTCGGCTTTGCGGGCGAGACGGTAGGGGCTGGCTGTCTAAATCTTCCGGGCGGGTCACATCATCACGGCGACCGTCCTGATCGGCCCGAAGGAGACATCCGCAACGGGCGGAGCGCCGCCCCTCATCTGTTCAGCCCATGGAAACTGTGGCATAACTCAGCCATGGCAATGAATGTCTTGGCGGTCCATCGCGACACGGTCGGGACGGAACAGGCGGCAGGCAATTCGCTTGCCGCCGCCTATTCCGTGGGCGTTCTCTGCTGGCTGCTGTCGGCCGGCGTCTATATCGCGGCGAAATGGGTTTCTACCGAGATGCCACCCTGGGCGCTCTGCTTCTGGCGCGTGCTGATCGCCTTCGCGATCCTGATGCCGATCGTGCGCCGGCATTTTGGCGACATGGTCGCGCTGATGTGGGCTCGCCCGCTCGAACTGCTTCTCATTGGCGGTGTGGGACTGGCGATCTGCCAGGGCATGATTTTTGTCGGCCTCGAACATGCCGATGCCACCACTGCCGGCATCATCATCGCCCTGATCCCGATCATCACCATGATCCTTGCCCGTTTGATGCTGGCCGAGCCGATGGGACGCTGGCAGGTGATCGGATCGATCCTGGCCTTTCTCGGGATCGTGGTCATCATCATCAAGGGCAGTCCGGCCGCGCTGATGCGGCTCGACTTCAACCCGGGTGAACTGTGGATCGTCGCCGGCGCGTTCTGTTTCAGTCTTTATACCGTCCTGCTCCGCCGCGCGAAATTCGACATGAATCGCCTTGCGCTCCTGGTGCTGCTGCTCGGTGCGGCGGTGCTGACGGCGCTGCCCTTCTACCTTTTCGAGCTATTCTCAGACGAGCGCTCGACGCTCAACGGCAGCGGGCTCATCGCGCTCGCCTATGTCGCGATCCCCGGCGGGGCGGTCATGTACTACCTCTTCAATCGCAGCATCGAGGCGCTGGGCGCGGCTCGGGCTGGCGTCCTCCTCTACATTCAGACCATCTTCATCGCCGTGCTCGCCTATCTGATCCTTGGCGAGCAGTTGCAACGCTATCACCTCGAAGGCGCGGCACTCATCATCGCCGGCTTGCTTCTCATCATCCTGCTGAAGCCGAAGATCAAGGCCGAAGCGGCTACTGCATAATTCCTTAAATCGGGATCGATTTAAGGATAAAATTATGCAGCAATTCAAAGTGCTACAGCGTCCTTTGCGCGTCTGAAAAGACGCGCGGCGCTGTAGGGCCTGAGGTCTCCCCATCGCTGCGACATGGTTGCCGCTGACCTCGGCCTTGAGGGCGAGGGGGGTAGGGTTTCACCTTGGAGTGCGCCTTTCGCTTACGCTCAAGGCGTTCGTCGCGGGCGCTCCTCACCCCCTGAGCGCAAGCGAAGCGAAGGCAAGAATCACATGGCGCATAGACGGAAGGCGACGTGTGCCTCGCGCAAACACGCCGCGATTTATTCACCTCGAAGTAGCCGATTTCTCGGCCCAAGTTGTAACTTTTATCACGCCAGGCAATTGCCTGTGGAATGAGGCGCGCGAGCCCGCCCATTGCCGCATTGACAACATCTTATCGCCTTCTTGCCGTGGCCGGTTTGCCCCCGCCGCATCCGATTGGCCGATCCTGGACGATCCCGCGGCGACATAACGATCCGACGAATAGGGCAACATGGCGATATGACAGTCTACTATGTGAACTCAGCGAGTGGCTCCGACCGCAACAGCGGAACGGGCCAGAATTCGGCTTTTGCGACTTTGTCCAAAGTGGAATCCTTGAAGCTGAAACCCGGCGACAGCGTGCTTCTTGCCAAGGGGAGCGTGTTCAACGAGCAGTTCGATATCAAATATTCCGGCAGCGAGAGCGCGCCGATCAAGATCGGTAGTTACGGGACGGGTGCGGCACCCGTCATCCACAGCAGCGGCGACGGCATCCACAGTCTCTATGCCTCCAACATCGTCATCGAGAACCTGAAAATATCGAATATCGGCGGTTCGGGCATCTATGGCGGCAGTGTCACCAACTGGACGGTCCGCGACGTCGAGATCGCCAAGACGGGATTGTCGGAAAACGCAGGCGCCGTCACCTTCCGGAGCAGCAAGAACGTCACGGTCGAAGATAGCAAGATATCGGGCGTTAAAGGCGACGGCTTCTGGATCGAGAAGGTCGACGGCGTCAAGCTTCTCAACAACACCGTCACCAGCGCGAACGGCTCGACGGCCGATGCCGTGCAAGTGAATGACAGCAGCAATATTCTGATCAAGGGCAATCATCTCGACCAGACCGACGCCAGCACTCCGAAGGGGGTGATAGCACTGGTGCGGGCAACGAATGCAGTGGTCGAGGATAATGTGCTCACCGGCGGCGGCTTCGGCATCAGCGCGCCCGCTGGCAAGAACGTCGCCATCCGCGACAACGACATATCCGGATATCACGGTTACAGCTGGTCCTTCGCCGTCGGTCTCGGCGATCAGGGCAATGCGCGGGACTATGATATTTCAGGCAACCATATTCATGACGGCGCATGGGGCGTTGCCGTCAGTGGCCCCAGCGGCGCCAGCTATACCCGCACGAATATCAAGGTCCACGACAACGTCTTCGACGACCTCTCGCAGGCGGCGCTGAAGGTCGACAGGCCGGCATCCGGCTCCTTCTACAACAATACGATCGAGACCGGCACCAAGGCCACCAGCATATCGCCGGCCATTGCCGACGCGCATACCTTCACGGTCAAAGGCAACCATACGGTCGCCAATGTCGAGACGGCGCTGGCAAGCCCGGTTGCGAAGATCGCGGCAGTCACGGAGGCCTCCGCGGATCCGGCGGTTGTCGCCGTCCATGACAATTTGAAAATCTTCACCGATACGGGCGACGCCCATCGCGGCAATCTCCTCGAAAACGACAGCTCGGATAACGACACCCTGGCGCTTCGGCGCTTCGGGGACGAAACCGTCGGCAAGCACGGCCTGACGCTGACCGGGGAATATGGTGAGATCCATGTGGACCGGGAAGGCAACTATGCCTACACGCTCGATGAAACGAAGCTCCCTGACCATAGCGGACATGTGAGCGAGTCGTTCAGCTACGGGATCAACGATGGAAGCTCGCATCATAGCGACGCGGATACGCTGACCGTCTTCATCCATCTGGATGGCTTGCTGAGCTGAGGTGAGGGTGCCGGGAGCGGCGCTATGCCGGGAGGCGTTCCTTCCGGGGAGGCGTGGCTCCCCGGAAGCGTTGCTCTCGCCATCATATGGCTCCGCAGTGTTCCCTCATCCGGCTGCCGCCGGGTGAGGGTAAGGGGCTGCAATACGGCCTCAACCTTTCCGGCTTGCGACTGACCTGAAACAGGACATCTCACCTCTGCGACCATACGTCGCCGAGGTGTACGATTATCATTCATTCACCTTTCGGTCGTTATTTAGTAGATTGTTTTCGTATAAGTTGTCATTTCCAGGATACGCCTCCGCCAGGCGTTCTCGGGACCAAGGCAGGCCCACAGGTCTGCCAACCGTCGTGAGGGCAATATCGAAGGCCTTTTGACATGGCCTTTAGCCCCGACCGCATCCGATCCACGCGTCGCAGCCGATTCAGACGGCTGCGCGGGCAATTCGAGAACAAGGCGATATGGCAATCTATTATGTGAATCCAGCGATAGGCTCCAACAGCAACAGTGGGACGAGCGAGGCCACGCCGTTTGCATCGTTCTGGGCGGTGGAAAACTTGAAACTGCAGCCGGGCGACAGCGTGCTGCTCGCCGCCGGAAGCGTGTTCAACGACCAGCTCGACCTTAAATACTCCGGCAGCGTTGCGGCTCCGATTACGATCGGCAGTTATGGTGTCGGCGATGCGCCGGTCATCCATAGCCCCAATGACGGCATCCACAGCCTCTATGCATCGAACATCGTCATCGAGAACATCAAGATCTCGGACACCGGCGGGGCAGCCATTTATGGCGGATATGTTTCGAACTGGACGGTCCGCAACGTCGAGGTCGATCACACCGGACTGGCGGGCAAATCAGGTTCCATCACCTTCCGGACCGGCTCGAACATCACCATCGAAAACAGCACGATCAACGACGTGAACGGCGACGGCGTCTGGATCGAAAAAGTCAACGGCGTCAATTTTCTCAACAACACCGTCACCAATGCCCACGGCACCGCGGCAGATGCCGTCCAGATGAACGACAGCAGCAATATCGTCATCAGCGGCAATTACCTCGACCAGACGGGCGCAGCTACGCCGAAGGGTGTCATCGCGCTCGTTCGGTCCGTAAATGCCTTGGTCGAGGACAACGCGATTATCGGTGGCGGTTTCGGAATCGGCGCACAGGCCGGCACCAACGTCACTATCCACGACAACGATATTTCAGGCTATGGCGGCTACAGCTGGTCCTATGCCATCGGTCTCGGCGATCAGGGCAATACGCGGGACTACGATATATCAGGCAATTATATCCATGACGGCGTATGGGGCGTGGTGGTCAGCGCCGCCGGCACGACCAGTTACGTTCGCGAGGGTATCGAGATCCACAACAACGTCTTCGACGACCTGTCGCAGGCAGCGCTAAAGGTCGACAGGCCGGCATCCGGCTCCTTCCACGACAATGTCATCGCCAGCGATGTGAGGCCATACAGTATATCTCCTGCCATCATTGCCGCGAACACTTTTCCCGTCAGCAACAACACCACGCTCGACGAGGCTCAGGCGATGATGCTTGCGAGCAGCGATAGTCTCGCGGTCGGCGATACGACGCACACGGACACGGCGCCTGCGCTTGTCGCAACCCATGACAGCCTGAAAATCGCCTCCGATCTGGATGGCGCCCATTACGGCAATCTCCTCGAAAACGACAGCTCGGCCAATGGAAATCTGCTGCTTCGCCGCTTCGAGGGCGAATTCGTCGACAAGGACGGCGTGACGCTGACCGGCCAATACGGCACCATCCATGTCGACAGTGACGGCGATTACACCTATACGGCCGACGCGGCAAAGCTCGCCGGACTCAGCGGAGACGTGAGCGACACCTTCCACTACAAGATCTCCGACGGGACTTCGCTGCATTTCGACACGGATACGTTGAGCGTCTCCATCCATGTGGATGACCTGCTGGGATGATGGGGATGCCGGCTGCAAATGGCGCTGCATCATCGCGGCGGCAGTCCGCCCAGCACTTGGGAAGTCTCATTGATCGCCGAACAGGATCCTGATGACGTCGACTTCGATTTCCGCGCAGATGATCTCGTATTCAGTGATGATTGCGGGATCGGCCGATCTATCCCGGCGCATGCGATCGAGGACGGCGCAGGCTTCGCCGTAGGCGCCGCATAATTCATAAAGATGGGGCTGGCTCGCCGCAACTGCTCTGATCGTTGCCCGCGTCGCCGGCAGCCTCATCATCAGCCTGGCCAGCCCCTGTTCCGCTGCTTGCCGGGTGAGGTGGGCTACGCCTTCTTTCCTGACCATGCCGTCATTCCTCGCTGCCTGTGTTTTCCTATTCAGGGGGGTACGCAAGACTCATCCCCCGAGTAGTACGCAGGAATGCTGCATCTGGTTTCATGCCGGATGAAGGATTAGTGGTGCCCTGCCGCAAACAGCCGGTGCTACCAGCGCAGGAGGCGGGGGCCGAGCAGTGCGCCGATTGCGCCGGTCAGCAGGATGCCGAGCGAATACCAGAGGGTGACGAAGGGCAGGCCGTTTTCCGTGCAGAACCAGGAATAGACCCAGGCGCCGGATGCGCCGGCGGCAATGCCGGCAATGAAGCCTGTGATGCCGAGGTTGCTCGGGGCGCCGCCACGGAGAGCCCAGGTATTTGCGATCAGGATCGGCATGGCAAAGGCAAAGATCAGCAGCGGGCAATGCAGGGCGGAGGAACCGAGCACCAGCACGGGATAGCTTGCAGCCGGCGACAAAGCGAGCTGGATGACCGCCATGACGGCGAGGGCGAGTATGATGGCCGCGGCAATCCCGAAAAAGCGGCCCTCCGAGCCATCCGGCCGGGACAGGCGGTAAACGGCTGCGAAGGCGGCGATTGCAAGCAAGGCATTGTAGGCGGACTTGATCCAGAAGGCCGGCAGCATCAGCGCCTGCGTCATATCGGTACGAAGGCCGAGGACGATAAGCATCAGCAGCAGCGAGACTGCTAAGGCCGGCAGGACGGCGAGTGCGAAGCGGCGTTCGAGCGCATGTCTCGGCACCGGCTTCAGATCCCGAACAAGGCTGTCGATCACGTCCTCAGTCTCTCTCACATTCCACCTCGCAATCTTGCCGCCAGCGCCTTGATGCCCCTGTGAACGCCGACCTTGACCGCCGATTCCGACTGTCCGGTGCGGCTTGCCGTGTCGGCTACCGACTGCCCCTCGAGCTTGACCTGACGGATCAGCTCCTGCTGGTGCTGTGGCAGGCCGTTCAACAGCCGTTCGACATCCATGCGCGCTGCAATCGCATCCTCCCTGAAATCGTCTTCGATCTCCTCGTCCAGTTCTATTTCCGCCTTGTACCGGCCGCCATGCTTTCGGTGGTGGTCGATCAGCTTGTAGCGGGCAATCGAGAAGAACCACGCGGTGAACGGCCGCTCCCTGTCATAGGTCGCCCGGCGCGAATGCAGCGCCAGCAACGTCTCCTGCACGAGATCTTCCGTATCGGATTTCGCGGTCGTGCCGATCCGCCCGCCGTAATAACCGACGAGCAGGGTTCGCAACGTCACGAGCAGACGCCGATAGGCTGCCTCGTCCCCGTCGAGGGAAAGAAGCATCAGCATCTTCAGTGCTTGTTCCGAATGGGCGCTCGTCATGTCGTCTGCAATATCATTCGGGTGGATGACGCTTTGGTTACAGGCGGGTTCAAAAATCTTCCGGCGGCAATTCGAAGTGTACAGCGTCCTTTGCGCGTCTCCAAAAGACGCAAAGGGCGCTGTAGCGCTATCACATAAGCGTGAGGCTGTAACCGCCTTCGCAAGGGGATCGAATTCAGGACCGCGAGCCGTCGGCGGGTGCCGGCGGACATGTCAATCGATCCGAGAAGATCCTCATGACCAAGATCCTTTCCAGCCTTGCCGCCTGCACATTCGTCATCGGCCTGTCGCTTGCCGGCGCCGCCAGCGCTCAAAGCGATGCCATGAAGAAAGACAGCATGAAGACCGACACGATGTCGAAGGACGCCATGTCCAAGGACGCAATGGCGACCGGCAGCACCAAGGCCGACTGCATGCACAATGCCGGCATGGAAAAGGACACGATGAAGAAGGACACGATGATGAAGGCCTGCGACGCGATGCAGTAAGTTTAGCCGCGGCCGCTGAAACTTTATCGTCGGCGGCCGCGTCCTTTCTCGCGAGGACCTTTTATGCCGATCCGGAGGAACTACAATGGTTACGACCGATGCCGGCATGGCGAGCGAACGCACGCTCTTCTACCGCCATGGGCTGCTGGTGCGCCTCTCGCACTGGGTGAACGTGCTGTGCATGACGGTGCTGTTGTATAGCGGCCTGCAGATATTCAACGCCCATCCGGCGCTTTATTGGGGCCAGTATGGCGCCGATGACGATCCGTCCTTCATTTCCATGGAGGCGGAACAGGAAGGCGATGTGCTGAAGGGCGTGACGCACTTGGGCGGATTGAGCTTCGACACGACGGGCGTTCTCGGGGTTTCGAATGTCGATGGCGAGGCAGCTGTGCGCGGTTTTCCGAACTGGCTGACCTTGCCGACCTACCAGGATCTGGCATCGGGCCGGCGCTGGCATTTCTTCTTTGCCTGGCTGTTCGTCATCAACGGCTTCATCTATCTCGCCTATGGTTTTGTCAGCAGGCATTTCCGCCGCGATCTGCTGCCGGCGGCCGAAGAGCTGAAGCCTTCGCATCTCGGCCACGAGATCGTCAGTCACGCCCGGCTGCGCTTTCCCAAAGGGGCCGAGGCACGCCACTACAACACGCTACAGAAACTCGCCTATGTCGCCGTGATCTTCGTGCTGCTGCCGCTGATGATCGGAACGGGGCTTACCATGTCGCCGGGCTTCAATGCGGTCGCGCCCTGGCTACTCGATCTGTTCGGCGGCCGGCAATCGGCCCGCACGCTGCATTTCCTGACCGCCTTCTCGCTCGTCGCCTTCGTCGCCGTGCATGTGGCGATGGTGCTGGTCTCGGGTGTGTTCAACAATCTGCGTTCGATGGTCACAGGCTATTACGACATCGGGCAGGGAGGAAAGTCATGAGCCGCATCATCACCAGGCGTCGCTTCCTGATCGGCGCGACCATGACGGCATCGGCGCTGGGGCTCGCCGGCTGCGATGCCCTCGTCGAAAACGATCGGACGAAATCGGTGTTGAAGATCGCCGAAGGCTTCAGCATGAAGACGCAACGCTTCCTGCTCGGTGACGACGCGCTCGCCCGGGAGTTCACCGAAGCTGATATCTCGCCGACCTTCCGCGCCAACGGCACGAGCATACCTGATAATGCCCGCTATATCGACTGGATGAACCAGCGGTTTTCGGGCTGGAAACTCGAAGTCGGCGGGCTGGTCGACAAGCCGATGCAATTGTCGCTGGCGGAGCTGAAAGCGCTGCCGGCCCGCACGCAGATCACAAGGCATGACTGCGTCGAGGGCTGGAGCGCGATCGGCAAATGGACAGGCGTGCCGCTCGGTGCGCTGCTTCAGACGGCCGGTCTGAAACCCGAAGCCCGCTACATCGTGTTCCACTGCGCCGACGAATATGAAAAGACGCTCGACGGCAGCGGCTGGTATTACGAAAGCATCGATCTCGTCGATGCGTTCCACCCCCAGACGATCCTTGCCCACAGCATGAACGGCCGCGATCTCGAAGTTGCCCATGGCGCGCCTCTGAGGCTCCGGGTCGAGCGGCAGCTCGGCTACAAGCAGGCAAAATACCTGACCGGCATCGAAGCCGTCGCCGATCTCGGCCAGCTCTACGGCGGCAATGGCGGCTTCTGGGAGGATCGCGGTTATGAATGGTATGCGGGCATATAGTCCCCCGACCGACATGCCGACCTTGACGCTTTCCTCGTGTCGGGTTCCACGGCCGGAGATGTCGTCGTGATCGAGGGTGCGCAACCCCGCCGCTGCCGCGCTCAGGCAGAGAGGCCGATGGTGATGGTGGCGGACAGCACGCCGCTATCGAGCTTTTCGAAATCGAACATGTGGTCGGCCGCATCCTCCGGGATGAGGCCGTCCTCGTCGTTGCGCGTATCGCGGGCAGGGCGCCCGAGATAGTCGGGATGCTCACTATAGATGATATCGCTCAGCACATCATCGAAATAGATCTGGCTGATGAGAAGCTCCTTGCCCTCGACGAGGATGCGGCAGTGAACATGCGGCGTACGGCCCTTGTACCATCCGGGATAGGCCGTCAAAAAACTTGCCTGCCCCTTGGCATCTGTCAGCTGGCGGCCGCGGAAGGCGAGCCCGCTGATCGCTTCGGCATCGCCGAAGGTGCACATCTCAGCAGCCTCGCGGCCGGAATAGATGCCGCGGTGATCGGTATGC